>JAIBAP010000049.1 GCA_019695115.1 Caldilineales bacterium
TCATCCCTCCATGACTCAATAGACAGAGTGACCAGACGCCTCCATTCTACGCCGATTTTGTCCTTCTGTGCTCCCGACTATTCAGTTGTCAATGTGCTTTATATTACATTTCACTGCCAAAGTCGAGGTGTCAGTGTGTTGAACATGATGGCCTCCATAGGCAGAGACATAACAGCCTCATCTTATCGCACCGACACCCTTCACGTCAATCGATTCTTCTTCCGCCCATACATCTCCTGCTGGTTTTTGGCCGCCCGCGCTTGCAGTTCTTCGCCTTCGACATGCCCCATCTGCCGGTAGAATTCGGCGTCGTAGGGCCGGGTCTTGATCACCACCGGCATGGGCACGGCATGGCCCAGGATCAGGGCCTGCTCGCGGGAATCCAGCCGGGCCAGCACCTCGCGCAACTCCTGCCCCCCGCTGACCCCCATGAACACCGCCCGGATGTCTTCCTCGTTGTCCAGGGCCAGGGTGACGCGCGTGCCCACCTGCGACATCACTTCGGGGTCGATGCCGCTGGGCCGCTGGTCGACGATCAGCAGGGTGACGTTGTATTTGCGCAGCTCGCGGGCGATGACGCCGAAAATGGTGTCGGCGGCGATCTCCGGCTCCAGGAACTTGTGCGCTTCCTCGATCGTGATCACCAATGGTCGCGGGCCTTTGTTCTTGTCGCCGAACGCCTTTTCCTTCATCTCGACATATTGCCGGTGAACGCGCCGGGTGAGGAAATTGGCCATCAGCAGGTAGGCCCCCAGGTCGCTGCCGTAGCGCCCGAACTCCAGCACCACACTGACGCCCGATTGCAGATACTCAAGGATGCGGCCCACCGAATCCTCCACCGCCTTGTCGGTGATGAAACTGTAGCGCCAGAAGCGCTCGAACTTGCGCCGCAGCGCCGCCAGGGTCTGCTGGGGCTGGCCCAGGTCTTCGGCCAGCGCCTTCAGCCCCGAAACCGATTCGTCGGCGCTGAGATAGGCATCGACCCACTCATCGGTCATGAAATCGCCCAGCCACGTCTTGCCCAGCCGCCGGCGCATGGCATACATGGCCCCCACCTGCGCCTCCGAAAGATGCAGCACCCCGGCCAACATCTCCAAGTCTTCGGGATCGATGTGCTCGTAGCCGATGGCGACGGTGAAATCAGGGTTGGAGCCGCGACGCTGGCTGGATTCGTCATCCAGGGTGAAAATCGTCACTTTGCCGGGGAAGATTTGTTTCAGGCCTTTCACGTGTTGTGTGGCGCCCTCGGATGACCCCTCCCAACCGTACTCGTTGTGCATGTCGAAGATCAGGTTGACCGCGGCATCGTTCTGGATGATCCCGGCCAGCAGCAGCCGGCTGAGGAAGGTCTTGCCTGTGCCCGACTTGCCGAACACCGCCGACGAGCGTTCGACGAAGCGCTCGAGGTTGAGCGTGATCTTGACGTTCTCCATGTCCAGCGGCTCGCCGACATGGAAGAAGTGCACCGTGCGGTCGTTTTCGTCCTTGCCCTCGCCCTCGGCGCCAAAGATGATGCCCACCTCTTCGGCCGTGGCGGTGGCGACAGCGGCATAGTGGCTGGGGATGGTCTTGACCGGGCGGGGAACGTTGTCGTCCGCGTCCAACACCAGCAAGGGCGAGACATGGGCGCGGCCGAAGGTGCTGGTGCCCTGGTAGACCTGGCGGATGAAGTCGTTGCGCAGGTCGGGCGGGGTTTTCTCGAAGGCGGGGTTGGTGCTGTCGAGGGCGATGTCGGTGATCATGCCGAAGAACAGCCGGCCGCCGCCGTGGATGACCACATAGCGGCCCACGGCCAGTTCTTCCAGCGGCTGGTCGCGGTCGATCTGCACCTCCAGCCCGCTGCTGAGCGACCCGGCCACCACCTGGCCCAGGCGATTGGCGGCGTCGGTCGGGGCGGCCTCGGCGCGAAGAGACTCGAAGAAGGCGTCGGGGTGGGAGAAATCGGGGTCGTTCATGCCGTGACCATCACCTCTGCCCCGACTCCTGCGGCGCCTGGGGCAGGCAGTCCGCGCAACAAGCCTTCAACGCTCAAATCCTCATCGATCTCTGGCCAATGAATGCCAAAGCCGCCACCAGCGACTTGCCAGATGGATCGTTGGTGCGGTGTAGCATGTAGTAGCCGCGGATACCATGCGAGCGGCACAATAATCGTGCGCCCATCTAGTAACTCAACGCGCAGCATGTCCTTTGTGCAACGGACATTTACAACTCTTTCACCTGGATGTACGTCCATATTCCTTGTACCACCTTTCCAGTAGTTCAGCTTATTGCTGGCTGATTATTCTTTCTATCCTGCGTAGTTCATTTCCGCTGAAGCCCAAGTTTCTGGCAAGGGCAACCGGGTTGAGCCAAAATTTGGCCGATAGCTCCTCGCGATCGACATGGACGTGAGGCGGCTCGCCAGCAAGATCGTGGCTGTAGAAATAGAAGCGATAAGGGCCAACGCGCAACACAGTGGGCATAGTGTGAATGGTAATTGTGGTGTGCGTCGCGTGTCAATCGGATCAGCGATTGGCGGCGTCGGTTGGGGCGGCCTCGGCGCGAAGGGATTCGAAGAAGGCGTCGGGATGGGAGAAATCGTGCATTTGTTGACAGTCAAGTATTAACGAGTTATACTATGCTTGAAAATAAACCAGTACGTCTGGTTTTCCCCGTCCCCGACGACAAGGTGGCCAGGTGAGGCCGCCTTCTCTCGCAAAGAGAGATAGTCGGGGATGTTTTATTGCATCAGAGGGTTGGTTGCCAGAGATCGACAACTTCCTTCGCTGGAGTGCGCATGGCAAGCCCGCAAATCGCCTCGACCATGAAATGCTGGCTTGACATGCGCCGCCATCGCTGGCCGATGTAGGTCTTGTCGAAAACAGCTACACGAGCTATAAACTCGACCTGGCTCATGGCGGCAAAGAACGACCGCTTCTGTAAACTCGTCAGGCGATGAAACTTGAACTCGAAGGTCTCTCGCAAATGCAGCTTCTGGCGTAACGCTTTCATTTCGGGAAGAGGGGAGCGCTCAGGCAACCGAACCAACGCCAACACAAAATGGCTCGATGCCCCGTTGGCTACGTCAAAGCCTGGATCACCTGACTCGTCCAAGAAATAGTAGCGTCTCAAAGTCACGCCTGAAATCGCTTGATTACGCCAACCGGCGCAAGATGGCATCCAACCGCGGCAAATCCGCTGCCAGCAGCCGCGCCAGCTCGCGCCCGGCCCGGAGGAGAAAGGCGGTGTCTCGGCCCGGAAGCTGGCTCTCGGCCGCCCGGCGCAGGCCGGCCGCCAGCAGTTCTTCGGTCGGGCAGTGGGCGCTGTTGAGCACAGTGTGAAAATAGCTGAACGGCTCGCCCAAAACCTGCTGCCGTTCGACATCGCTGCAGCCATAGATGGGCTGCAAGGCGCCGGGCGGGCGCGGTGGGATGCGCTGGTAGATAAGCCCCTCCTGCTGGCAGGCGATGGCCAGGGCGCTGATCTCGACCGGCACCTGACGGCGTTGGCGCATGTCTTCGATGCGTTCGGGTTGCAGTTCGGCCGAGGCGGCGACAATCTGGCGGACGAAGGGATCGTCCTCGATCAGAACTTCGTACACCAGCCCATACACCACCGCTCCACCGGCCTCGGCCCGCACCAATTCGCCAAAGGCGGGCAGGGCGGGCGTGTTTTCGGTGGCGCCGAAGGTGAAGGTGCTGGTGCTACTGCGCAGGGTGCGGCCCAGGAAGCCGGGGGGTTCGTTCATAGGAGTGCGTAGTGCGTATTCCGTGTTGCGTATTGCGTATTCGCGAAGAGATGATTCGTTCTATTTGTGTTTTGCCAATTTTTGTTTCAAAAAGGCTTTTTGCGATGATTCTGGCAACATGCCGTTGCGCATCATGGCGATGGATAGCATGTGCTCGAAATCCTGGCGTTCGCCGAATGAGACCAGGGCCAGTTCGTGGGCGCGGGCCAGGACATAAGGATACTCGGTCCCTTCGCAGTCGCGGTAGACGGCCTGCTGCACCTGGTCGAGCCAGTCGGGTCGGGCGGTGAGCCAGTTGGGGGCGTCGATACGGACGATGCGCGCTTCGTCTGACCCTGGCTTGCGGGCCACGTTCAGGTAGAAAAAGTGGATTTCCTGGCCGGCGGTGTTCAGGTCATCGCGATTCACCTTAGCCGTGCTACTGAAGATGGCCGAGCGTTCGTTGGGCGCCAGGAAATCGAACAACAGGCGGTCGGTCAGGCCCTGATAGCGGTGATTGCGCAACCGCTCCTTCTTGATCTCGCGCAGTTCCAACTGCGCCACGTCGAGCATGCGCAAGACGCTGGCCAGATGCGAACGATCGACATAGCCGATGGGGGCGACGCCGCTGGTCTCGAGCGCCCGCAGGTCGTCGATGTAGTCTCTGATCCGCTGCCGCACCTCGGCATCCATCTCCTTCTCGCCCAGCCAGATCAGCAGCGGCCCATCGCTCAGCGCCACCACCAGCCGGTCGAGGTCGCCGCCCCAAAAGGATCGCTCCTCTCTGGCCTGGCGCACCATCTCCTTCATCTCGGCCGTCTCGCGGGCTGCGTTCACCACCCGATTGTCCACCAGCTCTTTGCCATCGTCGTAGATGTCCTCGTGGCGATAGAACACGGACGGGCGTGTGCTGGTGAGGGGGGCCTCGCCGCTGCCCTGGCGGAGGACGATGGCGCCGGTATTGATCAGATAGTAGATGGCCAGGCCGTGCCGGTCGGGATAGATCTGTGAGCCATCGACGCCGATCAAGCTGGCATCGACGGGCGGGGCTTCCGGCTGATGGCGTTCGTCCAGCCGGGCGCTGATGGGCAGCGCCCCGCGCCAACTCAGGTCCTCTTTGGCCGCTCGGTCGATCTTGTCAAGCAAAGCATCATCGACGATGGCGAATTCGGCCAATTTCTGCCGGGCTTCTGCGGCCCGCGCGCCAAGTTCTTGTTGACGCCCCGCCATGTCCCGGCTCATCGTCTCGACTTCATCCATCAATTTGCGCAGTTCGAGCATTGGCGATCCATGATTTATAGATGGCTAGCCAATGAAATGATACTCGGTCTTGAAACGTGATGCGTGATGCGTGAAAATCGTCGACGTTTTCTCACGTTTCACGGTTTACGACCTTCATAACAAATCAACCTAGCGGTCAATAGAACAAATTTTCGGGCGCATCCTATCACAGAAGCTCGGACGGCGGCAAGAGGGAGGGGAGTGGGAGGTCGCAGGTGGCAGGTGGCGGGTGGAAGAGCTTGTCCCTTCGCTCTGCTCAGGGCAGGCTCTGAGTGAAACGAAGGGTGGCGGGCTCGGCGGGGGGCTGGCCGCGCGGCTTCCAGCCGCGGCCAACCTTTAGGTCAAGGCCGCGCTGCTGGTGTACAATTTTTCGTCATCGGAACTTCAACCTGCCCCCCTTCGCCTGCAAGAGGTTCGCATGTCCCAAGCTCTTCAGACCGACGTCAGTATCCTCAACCTCATGGCTGGTCGCCGTGAGCGCAACGCCCCCACCGTTCGCATCGTCGAACCCGCCAGCGGCATAGCCCCCGCCGAGGGTAAGGGCAATCTTTATATCCTGATCGAACTGGCCGGGCCGGAATCGGGTCGGGGCCGGCTGATCCGCGAACTGCTCAACACCATCCAGGAGACCTACTACCAGCAGGCCGACGCCGTGCCCGAGGCATTGACATCGGCGCTGCAGGCGGCGCATGCGCAGCTTCGAGACCATAACCAATACTACGCCACCCACTTTAGCGGCGGCGCCACCTGCCTGGCCGTGAACGGAACTGAGATCGTCTCGGCCCAAGCCGGCCCTACCATCCTGGCCGTGCGCAGCCGCGGCGTGGTGCAGTGGTTTTCACCGCTCAACAACGAGTCCTACCTGTCTTTGGGCGACCAGACCATGCCTTCGGTCGAGATCGGCCGCGTGGCGGGGGAACCGGGCACGGTGGTGGTGGCGATGAACAGCGCCTGGGCCGACCATCTCGAAGTGCCGCTGATGAACGAGGCCCTGGCCATCCCCCAGGCCCAGGCTGTGGCCGACCAGCTGGCGGGGATCGGCATCGGCGTGGGCGAGGAACTGACCCTGATCGTCATCAGCCTCACGGCCGGCCCGGCTGCCCGCCCGGCTGCCCGCCCGGCCCCCCCCGCCCCTGTTGCCGACGCGTCGCTGCCAGAGACTGTCGCCGCCCATCGCCCGTCGCCGCCTACCGATGCTCCGGCCGGCAAAGAAGCCGGCGCAGCGGCGCCGCTCCCCGCCGTCCGCCCTGCACCCGTCCCCGCCAAAGCGCCGAGCGTCCCGGCCGCGCCCGACCGGCGCCCAGCCGCCATCCGTCGCGGCCCACCCTCGCGGCGGCTGCCCTACGCCCTGGCCATCGCCGGTGTCCTGCTCCTGGCCATCCTGGCCATCACGGCCGGCATGTGGTATGTGCAGGGGCGCCAGCGGGCGGAACTTTTCAACCAGTATCTGCAAGGCGCCAACATCCAGTATCAGGCGGCGGCAAACACCGGCGACGAAAACCAGAAGCGCCTATACTTGCAGGCGGCCGATGAGCAACTGAACCAGGCCGCCCTCTTCTTCCCTGAGCACGAAGACCTGGTCAAGATGCGCAGCCAGATCGCCGAAGCCAAAGCCGCCGTCAACCACATCCAGCCGCTGTTGGTAGGTTTCGATCTGCCGCTGATCACCTTCGACGCCGCCAGCCGCGAACCACAGCGCGTTTTCGTCAACGGCCTCAGCGTCTTCGTGCTCGATGCGCAGGCGGGCCTGCTCGAACGCTATCAGATGGACGAAGGCACCGGCGACCGCTTGGCCGGCGACGGCGCGCCCGAGATTCTGGCGCGCAGCGGCGCCGATGTCGGCGGGCGACGCCTGGGCGAACTGGCCGATGCCGTCTGGTCGCCGCCAGCAGGCAATCGTACAGCCACTGGCCCCCTGGTCATCGACCGCAGCAACCAGCTCTTTGGCTACAGCGAGGGCCTGGGAGCGGTCAACGTCACCCTGGCCGCCAATCCCGATCTGGGACTGGTGACGGACATGGAGAACTACAACGGGAACCTTTACCTGCTGGATACGTCTCGATCACAATACTGGCGCTATCGGGCCAGCGGCGAGACCTACGAAAACCCGCCCGAAGCCTATTTCCCGCCCGAAGCCCAGGTCAACCTCAGCACCGTCATCGACTCGGCCATCGACGGCTCCGTCTGGATGCTGAACCCCAACGGCACGGTCTTCAAGTTCTTCAGCGGCGCCCAAGACGCCTTCGCCCTCGATGTCGTCGATCCGCCCCTCACGCAGGCCGTGACCATCTGGGTCAACGACGCCGACCCGCCCGACGGCCGCATCTTCATCGGCGACGCCGCCAGCAACCGCGTCCTCGTCTTCGACAAGCAAGGCAAGCTGCTCAGCCAGCTGATGCCGGCCGGCCATCCAGGCGCTCTCAACACCCTGCGCAGCCTGTTCGTGGACGAAACCAACAACTACCTCTACCTGCTCACCGACTCGGCCCTCTACCAGACGCCGCTGCCGACCATCCCCAACCCCAGTCCGCAGGAACAGCCCGCGAACTGAAACCAGCGCCAGCTCGTGACCCGACTCCAACCTCCTCAACCCCAAAGGCGCGCCCCCGCCCTTTTTTCGGGCGCGCTGCTGGGCTTCCTCCTCGTCGTCTTTCTGGCAGCCTTCGGCTATGCCAGCTATTTGTTCTTCCAGGCTGCCCGCGCCATCGCCCTCAGCACGCCGCAGCTTGCCCAAAGCGATGATCGGCCGGGCGACAGCCAGGCCGGGTCGGGCGCAGGTGCGGACGAACTGTCCGGCGGCCCCGATGGCAATGCCTTCCAGCCAGCTGACGAGACGGACCTGGCTTTTCCGGCCTGGAACACGCCGGGACGCATCAACATCCTCTTTCTGGGCATCGATCAACGTCCTCAGCAGCAGGGCTACTTCCGCACCGACACCATGATCGTGCTCACGGCCGACCCCTCGACCGGCGATGTGGGCATGCTCTCGCTCCCGCGCGACCTGTGGGTGACCATCCCCGGCCGGGGCGAGGAACGCATCAACACCGCCCATGTCTACGGCTACCTGGACAAATACCCTGGCGGCGGCCCCGGCCTGGCCAAAGAGACCGTCTCGCAGTTGCTCAACCAACCGATCCACTACTATGTGCGCATGAACTTCGAGGGCTTCCGCAAGATCATCGAGGAGATCGGCTGCATCGAGGTGGATGTGCCCAGAGACATCGACGACCCCACCTTCCCCGACGATAACTTTGGCTACGACCCCTTCTTCATTGCCGCCGGACACTACTGCATGGATGCCGACACGGCCTTGAAGTATGCCCGCACCCGCCATGCCGATAGCGATTTCGGGCGCATGGATCGCCAGCAACAGGTCATCCTGGCCATCAAGGACAAGGTGCTCGACACCGGCCAGCTACCCCGGCTCATCGCCCGCGCCCCGGCCTTGCTCTCGGCCCTCTCGGAATCATTTCAGAGCGACCTGCCCGCCGGCCAGTTGATCACCCTGGCCAGCATGGCCCGACGATTGAACACCGACAACATACGCCGTCTCGTCATCGACCGCACCATGGCCGTGGGCACCCTCACCTCGACCGGGGCCAGTGTGTTGGTGCCGCAGATGGATGTCATTCGCCCGGCCGTGGCTGCTTTCTTCAACCCCGCCCCGGTTCCCACCCCCACCCCCATTGCCGATCTGGCCGTGCGCGACCAGCTGGCCCTGGAACAGGCGCGCGTGGCCGTGCTCAACGGCAGCTCGGACCCGGAGTTGGGGCGATTGGCGGCCGAATGGCTCAGCAGCCAGGGCTATCAGGTGGTCGGTTTTGCCGACGCCGACCGCAACGACTACGCTCAGACGCAGATCATCATCCGCAGCGACAAACCCTTCACCACCCGCCAACTGATCGATCGGTTGGCAATCGGGGACGAGAACATCCGCCCGGCCACCGACGCCAACCCGTCCGTGGACATCCAACTCATCCTGGGCGCCGATTTCCGCCTGCCCTGAAATCGGCAAGAAGCCCGTATGGACATGACCTGCGTCATGTACAAAGCCACGAAGTCGTGCGACAATGCCGACTAGGAGGCAACGACCATGCTTGTTCGCGATGTCATGACGCCCAAACCGATCACCATCGGCCCGCAGCAATCCATCGGTGCTGCCCTGGCGCGGATGCGCCGCGGCAATTTCCGCCGCCTGCCGGTGGTGGAAAACGGCAAGCTGGTGGGGATTGTCACCGACCGCGACTTGCGACTGGCCATGAACTCGCCCTATGTGCTACGGGAAGGCTGGTACGACACCTATCTGATGGAACACATCGAGGTGCGAACGTGCATGACGCCCAACCCGGTGGTTGTGGCGCCCACCTGCGATCTGATCGAGGCCGTCCATCTCATGCGCAGCCAGAAGTTCGGCGGTCTGCCCGTGGTGGAAGACGGCGCCCTCGTTGGCATTGTCACCGAAACCGACCTGCTCGACTGCCTGATCCGGCTCCTGGAGCAACAGGCGACGCCGGCCAAAGCGCCACCAGCCTGATTGGGCGCCGCTGGCGGCTGTCTTGCCGGCTCATCTGAAAGACCAGACGGAGGAACACCATGCGTCCGCATCTTGTGCGCGAGATCATGTCGCAACCTGCCATCACCATCGCCTGGGATCGCTCGATCCTGGCGGCGTCGGGTCTGATGGAGTCGAACAACATCCGCCGGCTGCCGGTGGTGGACGAGGATGGGCTACTGATCGGCATCGTCAGCCTGGGCGATGTGCGCGAAGCCATGTCGGTCTATCAGACGGCCAATCCCTACGCGCCTGACTCCGATGACATCCTCCTGGCGGTGGATGAAATCATGACCACCCCCGCCATCACCGTCGGCCCAGACGCCCGTCTGCTCGATGTCGTCCGCCTGATGCTAGAGCACAAGATCGGCGGCGTCCCGGTGGTGGACGAGGTCGGGCATCCCGCGGGCATGGTCACAGAATCCGACCTCTTCCGGTTGATGATCGATCTTTGGGAACAGGACGAGTAGGACTCAGGGCGGCAGGGGGCCGAGGACGAAGACCCCGCCGTCGCTGCCAACGAACAGACGGGCGGGCGCAACATCCAGCAGGAGCAGCTCCCGCACGGCCCAGGCATCGAAAGACTGAGGCGAGAGCTTGCGCCAGTCCAGATGGCCGGGGTCGCGGGTAGAGAGTCCGCGCACCGTCCCCAGATACAGCCGGTGGTCGAGGCCGCCGCCGGGGGAGAGCGGGCTTTCGGCCAGGGCGAAGAGACCGTAGCTGCGACCGGCCGGCCCTGGCTCGATCACATCGCCCAGCCCGGCCGAATGGCTGAACCAGTGGAGACCGTCGTCGCTGGTCTCGTAGAAGCCGTAGACCTGCCCGACATGGATGCGCCCTGGCTGGAAGCGGCTTGCTTGCAGCCCGCCGATCCAGCCCCAGTCCGGGTCGAGCGGCGTCGTGCGCGCCCAGGTCTCGCCGCTATCCCGGCTGACCAGGACCACCCCACCGCCGCCCTCGCTGATGCCGCTGGCCCAGATCGTCGTCCAATCCGGGTCGACCGGGGCCAGGTGGTAGATGCCGTAGGTGGGGAACAGCGGGTCGGGCTGATGATGCCAGCTCTGGCCGTTGTCGGTGCTGCGGTAGGGGCCGTCGCAGCCGGCGGCATAGACCCACGGCCGGGTCGGGTGGCTGGCCAGGGGTTTGAGATCCTCGCCTGCGGCCAAGACCTGCCAACTGGCCCCGCCATCGGTGCTGCGCCAGAATGGCGTGGGCGGCCCGCCCATGAAGCACGGATAGCCCTGGCCGGCGAAAAGCACGTCCGGGCCGTTGCCCATCAGGGCGGAAACCGGCGGGATCGTCCCCGCCGGCGACCAACTGACCCCGGCATCGTTGGAGCGATAGAGGGCGCCGTTCACATCGGCAAAGACGGTGGCCGATTCGGGCCGCCCCACCACCCGCTGCGCCCAGCCGTCGGGCAACACCAGCGCCCCCGGCGGCGGGCAGAGGGTCAGGCGGGCGTCGTCCACATAGGTGGTGCTGCGGCCGCCAGCGCCGGTGTTGTAGGTGCCGAACTGTAAGCGCACCGTCTGCCCGGCCAGGCCGCGCAGATCCAGGTCGGCCTCGCGCCAGGCGGGGTCATTCAGCCGCTCGACCAGCAGCCAGACAATGGCGCCGTTGGCGCGAATGGCCAGGACATAGAAGAAATCGGTGTCGAGGGCGGCATTGGGGAGTTCGGCTTCGGTGGCGGGGAGGGCGAGCGGGGCCGAGGCGGCGGCGCCATCCCCCCACAGCCGGTAGCGCCAGAAGTGCAGCCGGGCCGTGCTGACCCCGGCCGGGATCGCCACCGTCTGTTCGATGGGCGAGTAGCTGCGCAGGTTGGCGCCGCCGGGAGCGATGCCGGTGCGCATGGCTCGCGCCCCATCGTGCACGGGCGAGGTGACATAACCGGCCAACACCGGGTTGTCCTTGATCAGCCAGGCGTCGTTGCTCTCGAAACCGCCGTTGTGCAGGCCGTCGTAGCAGGCGGGCGGCGGGATGGGCGTAGGGGTCGGCGTGGGCGTCGGCGGCGGCGAGAAGGTGCGCAACAGCACGGGCAGATAGAGGCGCGGGCCGGGCGCAGGCTGCCAGCAGACCACCAATGACACATCATCGGCATAGAGGGCCGTCCTCTTGCCGTCGCCGTCGTTGAAGGCGCCGATGTGAAGCTGAACCGTGCGGCCGGCGTAGGCCGAGAGGTCAAAGCTGAGCGGCTGCCAGGCGACGGTGTTGGCTCGTTCCCAGGCCAGCGTCTTCAGCGTCTCACCGTCTTCGTCCAGCAGGAGGATGTATTGGGCGTCGTCTTCCAGTTCGACGCCGGGCGCGCGGCCGTCGGCGATGCTTTGGGGGTCGGCGGGGGGCAGGGCGAGGCCGCTTTCCTGCGAGAGCGGAAGCCACCACAGGCTGAGGGTGGCGTTTGTGACGTCGGCGGGGATGGTGAGCGTTTGGCGGGCAGAGGAGTAGCTGCGGAGGTCGGCGTCGGCGACGATGCCGGCGCGCAGGCTACGATGGCCGGTGTGGGCCAGGGCAACGCTGTAGTCGGCGGGATAGGGCGTGTTCGGGAAGACCCAGGCGGCGTCGGTCTCGAAGCCGCCGTTGACCAGTCGTTCCTCGCACGCCCCCCCGTACTCCCACACCCCGCGTTCGGTGGCGACATGGGCGACGATGCCCTCGGCCCCGCCGGTGACGGCAAGGGCGAAGGCGTTGGGGTTTCCGGGCGCGGGGCCGAGATCGACCCAGCTCTCGCCGCCGTCATACGAACGGAAGAGGCTGTGCTGATCCCAGCCCAGGAACTGGCCCCGCAGGGCGGTGAAGAGCGAGCGGTCGTTAGCGAAGCCGGGCGAAACCGCAATAGAGGCCGGGAAAGGCTCGTAGACGCCCGGCAGCCCCTCGCTGCTGAGCCGCCAACTGCCGCCGCCATCGGTCGAGCCGATGACCCCGGCCTCGGGTGTGCCGTCGCCGATGCCCTCGATCAGCCGGTAGCCGCTCCAGAGGGTGCGATCTTGGCTGAAGGCGGGCGAGACGGCCAGGGCGTGGGAGGGGTTGTAGCTGGGGAGAACCTGCCAGCTGAGGCCGGCGTCGGTGCTGCGCTGGGTGGGGCCGTAGCCGCCGGCAAAGAGGGTGTGGTCGGCGGCGAAGTCGGGCGAGATGGCCAGGTCGAAGACATCGAGCGGGTGCTGGGCGGTGGGGAAGGGCAATGGCTGCCAGGTGATGCCGCCGTCGGTCGAGCGGTTCAGCGACCCTTCGACCATGACGAACACGGTCTGGTCGCTGGCGAAGGCGGGCGAGAGGACGAAGGCGCCGATCTGCATCCGGGCCAGGGCGACGCCCCAGGTTTCGCCGCGGTCGGTCGAGCGATAGAGCGTGCCATAGGGGGCTTGTGGGGCCATCCCTGCCTGGCCGGTAGGGGAGAGATTGCCGTTGTAGCTGGCGAAGACGGTGGTGGCCGGGCCGGAGGGCGCTTGAGCAGCTGCCACCCGCCGGAACCAACCGCCGGAAAACGGGCCGGGCGGGGTGGGATAGAAGATCTCGGCCCAGCCCCCGCCGCCATCGGTGCTGCGGTAGAGGCTGCCATAGCCCCGGCCGTTGCCAGCGGCAAAGAGCGTGGCATCGTTGGCGTAGTTGGGCGAGGCGGCGACCGCCGTCATTGTGATCGGCTGCCCGCCCTCGTTCAGCGGCCCGCCGCTCCGCCAGACCCCACCCGCCGCCGGCCCCGCTCCCTCGCGCCCCGGCGATGCTGCTGACCCGACGACGCCCGCGACAAACACCACCAGCCAGCTGATGGCCATCCAGACTGTGAATCGCCTGCTCATGGCAAGCCTCCTGCGTTGTCCAATCAACGCGTCAAAAGGGCAAGATCGACGGTGATCTGGCCCACACATGATGACGTTCTGCCCCGGTGGAGGTTACGAGGGGGGGGCAAGTCGCAGGTGGCAGGTGGCAGAGCTTGTCCCTTCACTCCGTTCAGGGCAGGCTCTGAGTGAAACGAAGGATCGCAGGTGGCAGGTCGCAGATGGCAGAGCTTGTCCTGAGTGAAACGAAGGATCGCAAGTGGCAGGTTCTTCGTTGACTGTTGATTGTTGACTGTTGATTGTTGACTGTTCTGCCTTGTTTCCTTGTCTACCTGTTTCCTTGTCTCCTTATCTCCGAACACCACCTCTCCCTCCACCACCGTCGCCCGCACCCGCAGGTCGGGCGTGAGGAGGACGAGGTCGGCCAGATAGCCGGGGGCGATGCGGCCGCGCTCGCGGCCCAGGCCCAGCAGGTCGGCGGGGGTGGTGGTGATGGTCGCCAGAGCCGCGGGCAGGGGGCAATCCGTCCAGGCGACCAGGTTGCGCAGGGCCTGGTCCATAGCCAGGATGCTTCCGGCCAGGGTGCCATCGGCCAGGCGGCAGCTGATCTCGTCCACATAGACAGCGTAATCGCCCAGCAGGTGCGTGCCCGGCGGCACACCCAAGGCGGCCATTGCATCCGTCACCAGGTTGAGCCGCGGCCCCAGGCTCTTCCAGGCCAGATCGACCATAGAAAGATGGGTGTGAATGCCGTCATTGATGTAACCGACTACGGGGCGCGGGTCGGTGAGGAGGGCGCCCGCCAGCCCCGGTTGGCGATGGTTGAGCGGCGGCATGGCGTTGAAAAGGTGGGTGCCATAGCGGATGCCGGCAGCGAAACCGGCCGTCGCTTCCTCCCAGGTGGCCATGCTGTGCCCGGCGCTGACCACCACCCCGCGGCCAACCAGCGCCTCGACCAGGTCCAGCGCGCCCGGCAGTTCCGGGGCCAGCGTCACCAGCCGCACGTGGTTCTCCACCGACCAGCCGGCGATGGCGCCCAGGTCGGGCCGGCGCAGGTAGGAGGGGTTGTGGGCGCCTTTTTTCTGCGGGTTGAGGAAAGGGCCTTCGAGATGCAGGCCGAGCGGGGTCGCGCCCGACCAGCCGGGATCGGGGCCGTCGGCCATCACCTCCTGGGCGCCGGTCATGCGGTCGAGGGGGGAAGTGATGATGGTGGGGAGGAAGGCGGTGACGCCGTAGCGGGGCAGCCCGGCTGCCACCGGCCAGATGCTGGTCGGGTCGGCGGTGAAGTCGTAGCCGAAGGCGCCGTTGAACTGCAGGTCGATGAAGCCAGGAGCCAGGATCAGCCCGGCTCCCTCCACAACCCAGGCGCCGGGCGGGCAGGGCGTCTCGCCGACCGGCCCCACCGCCGCAATCCGCTTGCCATCGACAATGACCGCCGCATCATCGAGCCGCCGGTCGGGCGTGTAAAGCACGGCATTTTGTATGTATAGCATGGGGAGTAGGGAGGGGGGAGTAAGGAGTAGGGAGGGGGGAGTAAGGAGTAAGGAGTAGGAAGTAGGGAGTAGGAAGTAGGAAGTAGGGAGTAGGAAGTAGGGAGCGTGGTGAAGTAGTGTATTCTGTAGGTAGAATACCACCACCCACATGCAAACAGTAGATTATGAACAACCAGGAACGCGAATAAACACGAATAACCAATCTCCAATAACCAATCTCCAATAACCAATCTCCAATAACCAATCTCCAATAACCAATCTCCAATCCCCATTCGCCCTCTTCGCGGCCTTAGCGGATCACCTCCGGCAGGCTGGCGGCGGCGATGGATTGGCCGACGCGGCGGCTTTTCTCGTCGGGCAGTTGGAGGTTGATGTGGGTCAGTTCGGGGAATTCGGCGGCGAGGACGGCTTTGGCCCCATCGAGGATGATCTCGCCCCCGCGCCCGGATGTGACCCGGCCGAGGATGAGCAGGTGTCGCAGGTCATAGAAATCGGCGTAGTGGGCGATGGTGTAGCCCAGGTAGATACCGATGCTCTCCCAGATCTGCCGCGCCCCCTCGTGCCCGGCCTCCAAGTATTTCTGGACATGCTTCAGCCGCTCGGCGTCGGTCACAGCGGTCGGAAGCTCGACCCCGGCCGGCGGCGCCAGCCGGAAGACGCACTGCTGCGAGAAATATAGCGCCCCATTGCCCTTATCGCCCGACCATTCGTCCACCGGCGCTTCCTGGCTGTAATCGACCGGCGCGAAAGCCAGTTCGTTCAGCCAATCGGTGAGATTGCCCCGCAAAGTGACATAGCCGGCCGCCTCGCTCGACCCCATGGCCACACCCAAGACGCCGTTATCCTCCAACGACATCGACCCGGCCAGCGCCGTCACTTCGCCGTCGTTGACGGCCACCAATGGCACGCCGAACTCATCGCGAAGCCGCGAGAAAAGGCTGCGAACTTCGTCGAAACGCTCGGCCGGGACGCTGCGGAAGAGCGATGCCACCATCGGCCGGCTATCGACGATCACACCCGCCGAACTGCCGCCGATGGCATCGAGCCGGGGCATCTTGCTGGCTGCCGTTCGCACCGCTGCCGCAAGATAATGGTAGTGATAGGCCGGGTCGGTCTGTTTGCGCGGCTCCCAGACGATCTCATCGCTGTAAATGGCCTGGCCATCCACCACCGCCGAGACTTTGAGATCGGAGGCGCCCAGGTCGAAACCAACGCGGCAGCCATCCAGATGCCGCCCAAGCGCCTGTTCTGGCTCGTGCTGGGCGGGGACATCGGCCGCCTGGCAGACGACGACGGTGAAGGGATGCTGGTAGACCGTCGCGCCCATAAAGTCGTGGTCGAAGCCGCGGGCGCCCTCGGCGGCATAGACGCTGGCAATGTGCCGGCCGATGCTTTCCGGCCCACCCACATACACCCTCCAGCCCCCGCGCTGCCACAGCAAGAATTTGACCAGCCGTTCGACGTAGAACAGGTTGGCCTCGGCGCGGGGATGATCTTCGGGGAAGACGATGGTCTCGTAGCGCGAGAGGGCGCCGTTGACGCGTTCGAGGCCGATGACAAGCGGGACGCCAGCGCCGGAAGCAGCGACTTCGGCCCGGAACGCGCGGTTGGCCAGGGCGGCAGGGCGAAAGCCTTTGTCAAGCGGGGGAACAAAGCGGGGTGGGATGAGGGTGAAGGAGGGCATAGGGATGTGCTGATGATGAGAGGTTTGTGTGGGTAGGGTGTTGCGTGGTGCGTGGTGCGTGGTGCGTGGTGCGTAACGAACACGGAACACGGAACACGGAACACGGAACACCTAAACGCCAGGTTCGTTCGCCAGCATCACAGTGTAAAAACTCTGTTTGCGCTTGGCAAGTGGGCGATCCGAAAGCAGGCCCTGGAGCTTCGGCGCCACCTTCGGCGTCTGCTGCTGGGTCTGGTATGATTTGCTGCATGGCCGGCGAACCCTCTGTGCTCTGGACGAAGCTCGCGATGCCGTCGCTGCGCGAACGTCTGGTTTCGCGCCCGCGCTTGCTCGACCTCCTGGAGCGTGGGCTGAACAGCCGGCTGATCCTGGTGGCGGCAGGGGTTGGCTACGGCAAGACGACCCTATTGAGCGAGTGGAGCCACCGCCATCGCCAGCAGGTGGCCTGGGTTTCGATCGATGAGCGGGATAACGACCTTGCCCGTTTTCTAAACCACCTCATTCACTCGCTGCAGGCCATCTGGAGTGGTTTAGGGGAAGCGGTGCTGGCGCTGATGCAGACGCCGAAACCTCCGCCGCCGCCGGAGCTGTTGACGAGTCTGGTCAACGATCTGCTTGCCGCCAATGGGGGGCAGCCGGCCCGAAGCGACGTCATTCTCGTTCTCGATGACTACCATCTTGTCGATGATGCGGGCGTTCACCAGGCCATCACCTTCCTGCTCGAACAGGCGCCGCCCTGGTTCCACCTTTGCCTCGCGACTCGCTCCGACCCGCCTTTGCCCATCGCCCGCTTGCGGGCGCGTGAGCAACTGACCGAGATTCGCGAGGCTGATTTGCGCTTCACCTTCGCTGAGGTCGCCGCCTTTCTCGGCCAGACCATGGGCCTGACCCTGTTCACCGATGACATCGCCATCCTGGAAGAACGCACCGAGGGCTGGATTGCCGGCCTGCAACTGGCGGCGCTGTCGATGCGCGGGCGCAGCGATCCCAGCGCCTTTGTGCGCCAGTTTAGCGGCGAACATCGCCATATCTTCGACTATCTCACCGACGAAGTGTTGGCGCGGCAACCGGCAGACGTGCAAGGATTTCTGCTCGATACCTCCATTCTCGATCGGCTAACCGCCGACCTGTGCGACGCCGTCAGCGGACGAGCGGGCAGCCAGGCGATGTTGGAGCGGCTGGAGCGCGAGAACCTCTTCGTGGTGCCCCTGGATGACGAACGTCATTGGTATCGCTACCATCATCTGTTCTCCGAGCAATTGCGGCATCGGTTGCAGGCCACGATGCCCGCACGAGCGCCACAGTTGCATCTGCGAGCCAGCGAGTGGTACGCGACCCACGCCCGGGCCTACGAGGCCATCGGCCACGCCCTGGCGGCCGAGCACAGCGAGCGCGTGATCGAGCTGATCGAGCATGAAGGGCCTACCCTCGTCATGCGGGGTGAGGTGGCCACCCTGCTTGGCTGGCTGAACGCGCTGCCTCCCGCCGTCGTTCAGGCCCGCCCCCGTCTTTCCCTCACCTATGCCTGGGCGCACTTCGTCACCACCCAAATCGAAGGCATTCGCCCGCACATCGCCGCCGTCTTTCGTTCCCTGGATCTGACGCCCGACCAGGTTCGCGAGCGATCGGCATCGCTCTCAGCGCAAGAACGAGGGCAAGTGGGCGAGGCGCTGGCGCTGGCGGCGTTGGTGGCAACCTATGAGGGCGAGCAACGAGGCGCGGTGCGTCTGGCCGAGCAGGCCTTCGATATCCTGCCCCGTGAGGCCACAGCCCCGCGCATCGTCGTCAGCCTGGCCCTGGGCGACGCCACCCGCGACCTGGATGATGTTGCAGCCGCCAGCCAGCACTATGCGCAGGCGATTGGCATGAGCCAGGAGATCGGCAACACCCTGGCGGCCATGGTGATGGCCAACGATCTGGCGCGGCTGCAACTGGCGCAAGGGCGGCTGCACCTGGCGGCCAATACCTATCGTCAGGTGTTGGAGTGGGGGCAGAATCGGCTGCAGCCGCACTACGCCATCGGCCAGGCGCTGGTGGGCTACGGCAACATTTTGCGCGAGTGGAACCGTCTCGATCAGGCCGAAGGCCATCTGCTGCAAGGGATTCGACAGTGCGAGCGAGGGGGCTATCTGCGCTATCAGATTTTTGGGCAGGCGGCGCTGGCGCGGCTCCGGCTGGCCCAGCATGACCACGAAGGGATGCTGGCTGCGGCCGGCCGGGCGCGCGACCTGGCGCTGCGAGCCGGTGTTGGCCGCGACATTGCCTATGTGGAGGCGTTGCAGGCCCGTCTCTATTTGGTCACCCCGCAACCGCAGTTGGCCAGGGCGCTGGCTTGGGTCGAGAAAGCCGGCGTGGCTACAGCCGACCAGCCGTCGATCCTGCACGAGTTCGCCCATCTTACCCTGGCTCGCGTCCTGCTGATGCAGGCCACCCACCAACCCAGCAGCCGCAGGATCGCCGAGGTCGTCGCCCTGCTGGAACGTCTGTTGGCCAGAGCCGAAAAGTCAGGTCGTATCCACAGCGTGATCGAAATCCTCGCCCTGCAGAGTATGGCGCGGCATCTCGCCGGCGACATCCCCAAGGCCATGCTCACCATCGAGCGCAGCCTGGCCCTGGCCGAGCCGGAGGGCTACGTGCGGCTGTTCGTGGACGAAGGGCTGCCGATGGCGCAGGTGCTGCGCCATGCCAGCTCGCGACGCATCCTGCCCGACTATGTGGCGGCCCTGCTGGCCGAATTTGGCGAGCACCCGCGCTCGTCCGAGGTCGGGGCGCCGTCGGTGGCGGCGCCGCTCAGCCCGCGCGAGCTTGAGGTGCTGCACCTGTTGGCGGCGGGACTTTCCAATCGCGAGATCGGCGAAACGTTATTCATCTCGCCGGGCACCGTGAATACCCACACACGCAAGATCTACGAGAAGCTGGAGGTGGGGAATCGAACCCAAGCGGTGGCGCGGGCGCGGGGGCTGAAGCTGCTTCAGTAGACCGACGCCCGTTGGACGATTTCGGCTTCGTGATCGAACGGGCAAATGGGGGGCAGACGGTAGAACGAAGGGGAAGCAAATCATATCCCGAATCATACGTTCGGTAGATCACGCCGCCAGGGCAGGGGGGTATGCTGCAAGAACAATCTGTCCCGTAGCATCGGCGGCAGCGGCTACCGATAGCGCCGCCGACCTCATCCGATCCCTTCCACGGAGGCTTCCTCATGGCCCATCCCGTTGTCGAACACATCAGCCAACGCTATCTCGACCGCACCCCCGGCTCGCGCCATAGCGACGAACAGGCCAAACGCTACCTGCCCGGTGGCGACACCCGTTTCTCGACCTATTACTTCCCCTACCCCACCTACATGGCGCGGGGCGATGGCTATCGCCTCTACGACATCGACGGCAACGAGTACCTCGATTTCGTCAACAACTACACCACCCTCATCCACGGCCACGCCTACCCGCCGGTGGTGGAGATCATCCGCGAGCAGGCGCCGGAGGGGCTGGTCTTCTCCTCGGCGGCGACCATCCAGGCCGAGCTGGCCCAGGTGCTGTGCGAGCGCGTGCCCTGCTACGACCTGGTGCGCTTCACCAACTCAGGCACCGAGGCGACGATGATGGCCATGCGCGCGGCCCGCGCCTTCACCGGCAAGGATGTCATCCTCAAGATCGACGGCGGCTATCATGGCACCCACGATTTCGCCGAGGTCAACCAGATGCCCGACCTGCACAGCAACGGCCTGCCGCAGCCGCATGTGGAGGGCGCCGGCATCCCGGCCTGCGTGCTCGACGGCATCATGGTCATGCCCTACAACGACCTGGACGCAACCGAGACCATCCTCAGCCAGCACGCCGGCAAGATCGCCGCCATCATCGTCGAGCCGATCCTGGGCGCGGGCGGCGGCATCACCCCCAAGCCCGGCTATTTGCAGGGGCTGCGCGACCTGGCCGACCGCTTCGGCGTGCTGCTCATCTTCGACGAGATCATCTCCTTCCGCTTCAGCCTGGGCGGGTTCCAGGCCATCGAGGGGGTCATGCCCGACCTGACCACCCTGGGCAAGATCATCGGCGGCGGCTTCGCCATCGGCGCCTTCGGCGGCAAGCGTGAGATCATGGCCCGCTTCGACCCGGCCCACCCCCAGGTCATCCGCCACGCCGGCACCTTCAACGGCCACAACCTGACCATGGCCGCCGGCCTGGCTACCCTGCAGGGCTACGACCAGGCCGCCGTCGACCACATCAACCATTTGGGCGAGCGCCTGAAGGCCGGCTTCAACCAGGCGTTCCAGGAGATGGGCATTGTCGGCCAGGCGGTGGGCTTCGGGTCGGTGCTGATCCTCCACTGGACCGGCCAGCCGCTCTCCAACTCGCGCGAGTGGGTGACCAGCGCCATCGCGGCCAAAGAACTGCCCAAACTGCTGTTGCTGGAGATGCTCAACCAGGGCGTGTTCTCGGTCAGCCGCGGCATGTTCGCCCTCTCCACCCCCATGACCGAGGCGGTCATCGACCGGGCCGTTGAAGCCTTCGCCCGCACCCTGGCCACGGTCAAACCCTACGTGGCCGATGTCACGCCGCACCTGCTGATGTAGCGCCAGTTGTCCATCTTGCGCCCCACCCATGCCCGCTGACCTCGTCATCCACGGCGGCGTCCTCATCGACCCCGCCCACGGCATCTACGGCCCCCACGACCTCGCCATCACCGGCGGCAGGGTGAGCGAGGTGACGGCGGCCGCTATCCCGCCAACAGCCGGCCGCCAGAGCCTCGACGCCCGCGGCCTGCTGGTCACGCCCGGCCTGATCGACCTGCACGCCCATGTGGCCGAGACGATCATCGACCTGGGCGTGGCCCCCGACCGGGCCGGGGTGCAGGCCGGGGTGACGACGGTGGTGGACGCTGGCAGCACCGGCTACGCCACCTTCGCCGCTTTCCGTCGCTTCGTCCTGTCGCCGGCCAGCAGCGATGTCTTCTGTTTCCTGCACCTCTCGCCGGTGGGCGAGGCCGTGTTGCCGGAGGTCGGCTACCAGGCCATCGACCAGGCCGCCATGCTGGCCGTCATCGACCGCAACCGCGAGGTCATCAAGGGCATCAAGCTGCGGGCGGTGGCCAATGTGATCGGCCGGGCGGACTTCGATGCCGTGGCCACGGCCCGCGCGCTGGCCGACGCCGCCGGCCTGCCGCTGATGGTGCACCTGGGCATCGGCCTGGACGAACGAACGCCGCCGGATGAGGTGATCACGGCCTTCCTGCGGCGGCTGCTGGCGGCGCTGCGCCCCGGCGACATCCTCACCCACGTCTATACGCCCAAACCGGGCGGCGTCATCGGCCCGGACGGCGCCACCCTGCCGGAGTTCAGGCAGGCGGTGGCGCGGGGCGTGCTGCTGGATGTGGCCGCAGCTGCGGGGCACCTGAGCTTCGAGACGGCGCGGGCCGGCTTGGCCCAGGGCCTCTTGCCCACCACGCTCAGCACCGATATCACGTCCCTGATCGCCGGCCGGCCCCACTTTGCCAGCCTGACCGTGCTGATGTCCAAGTTCCTGGCCCTGGGCCTGAGCCTGGAGCAGGTCGTGGCCATGACCACCCTCGGCCCCGCCCGCGCCCTGAACGAGACCCACCGCCGCGGCAGCCTGGGCATCGGCATGCCGGCCGACATCACCCTGCTGGAGCGACTGACAGGCGAGTTCGTCTTCGCCGACGGCCGGGCCGGCCACGCCATCGCCGGCCGGGAAATGCTCATCCCCCGGCTGGTGATCAAGGCCGGGGTCCCGCACGAGATCGCCCCCGATCTGCGCGACCCGAACAACCTGCTTCTCACTGACCCAAGGATGCACCCATGAAAGACAAAGTCGTCATCACCTGCGCCCTGACCGGTGGGGCGCCGATCAAACAGACCAATCCCGCCGCACCCTACACCACCGCCGAATATGTGCGCGAGGCAAAACGGGCCGAAGAAGCCGGCGCCGCCGTCCTCCACCTCCACTTCCGCCAGCCCGACACCGGCGACCCCACCAGCGAACCGGCCATCATGCAAGAGGTGTTGGACGCCATCAGCGCCGAGACGAAGATGCTGATCAACCTGAGCACGGGCATCATCCCCATCGCCCCCCTCACCGAGCGCAAGCGGCCCATCCAATATCACGCCCCCGACCTGGCCTCGCTCAACCCCGGCTCGATGAACTTTTGCATCGTCAACCACCGCGACGGCGGCATCATCTACGACTGGACCTATGTCAATCCCTTTGCCGCCACCATCGAATTCGGCACGCTGATGAAGGAGAAGGGGATCAAACCGGAATTGGAGTGTTTCGACATCGGGCACATCCACAACGTTCACTTCTTCATCAAACATTACGATTTTCTGGTCTTCCCGCTGCATTTCTCGTTCGTGTTCGGGGTGGCGGGCGGCATGGCCTTTGCGCCCGATGTGCTCAGCGCCTGCATCCACGCCCTGCCGCCCGGCTCCACCTGGCAGGGCATCGGCATTGGGCCGTTCTCCTTCCCGGTGGCTATGGCCTCGGCCATCCACGGCGGCCATCTCCGCGTCGGCTTCGAGGACAGCATCTTCGTCGATTACACGACCAAGCGGCTGGCGAAGAGCAACGGCGAGTTGGTAGAGAAAGCGGTGGAGATCGCCCGGCTGGCCGGTCGCGAGGTCGCCTCGCCCGACGAAGCGCGGCTCATCCTCAACCTGCCGTCGCGGAACGGCGCCTGACCATGATCGAGATCCGTTGGCGCGCCTGGCATGGCGACGCAACCCTCCCCCTCGATTTCCCGGCTGGCTGGCAGGTGACCGCGGCGCCCATGCCCGACGCGCCGGCGCTCACCCCGGCCGAGGTCGAGGCTGCCCTGCGCCACCCCATCGGCAGCCTGCCGCTGGCCGAGTTGGCCGCCGGCCGGCGCCGTGCCGTGATCGTGGTCGAAGACATCACCCGCCCGCTAGAGACCGCCGCCCTGCTGCCGCTCATCCTGGCCGACTTGTCAGCTGCCGGGCTGCGCCACGACGACATCAGCCTGCTGATCGCCCTCGGCAGCCACACGCCCCTGGAACGGCCCGATCTGGTGGCCAAGTTGGGCCGCGAGACGCTGGCCCGGCACGTCGTCCGCCAGAACTCGCCGCACGAGAACCAACACTATCTGGGCCAGACGACCCGCGGCACCCCGATCCATCTCAGCGGCTTCTACCTGCAAGCCGACCTGCGCCTGGCCCTGGGCAGCATTACGCCGCAGGCCTACGCCGGTTTCGGCGGCGGGGCCAAGACGGTGGCCGTGGGCGCCGCCGGGATCGAGACCCTCCACGCCAACCATCGGGCCGCCTTGCAGGACGGCCCCCACGCCGGTCAGGTCGGGGATGTCGCCTGCCGGCTGGACCTGGAGGAGATCGCCGGCGTCGCCGGCGTCGATTTCATCATCGATGGCGTCGTCAACTCCCGCCGCCAACTGGCCGGGCTGTTTGCCGGCGATGTCGTTGCCGCCCACCGCGCCGGCGTCGCCTTTGCCCAGCGCATCTATGCCACACCCCTGCCGCCGCCGGCCGACATCGCCATCTTCAACGCCTATCCCAAAGACACCAACCTGCTGCAATCGGTCAACGCCTTCAACATTGCCAACTTCGACCCCGACCGGGTGATGCACAGACACGGCTCGGCCGTGGTCATCACCGCCGCCTGCGATGGGGCCGGGCTAAACTACCTGGAAAGCCCCGGCATGCGCGGCGAGCTGCGCCTGAGCAAGGAGATGATGCGGCTGGGGCCGCACGGGCTGATCATCTTCTCGCCCAACCTGGCCAGCCTGGAAGCCCGCCATCTCTATCCCGACGACACGGTTGTGTTCGAGACCTGGCCCCAGGTCGTGGCCGAACTCGAGCGCCGCCATGGCCCGTCCGCCACAGTCAACGTCTATCCCTACTCGGCTTTGCAGGTAGCATCAGTCCCGTAGCTACTTGGAGGCTACGAAATTGGAGACCCTTCACTTGCTGATCGAAGAGACAGAACACCAGCTTGACCCGTTCAGGGTGACAAACATGAGGGGTCTTCGTTCCAACGCACTCGTCATCCATCCATTCACACAGGAGAAGAACCATGAAAGCTCTCACTTCGTTGCTCATCATCGTCCTTGTCGCCGTCCTGCTGGCGGCCTGCGGCGGCGCCCAGGCCACTCCGACGCCCGTCCCCGCCCCTACCAGCCCGCCTGAACCCACCGCGCCGCCGCAGCCGGCCGTGGGCGGCAAGATGGTCATCGCCCTGGCCACCGAACCCACCTCGCTCGACGTGCACCGCGCCAGCGACCTCTACCCCGTCATGCAGTTCGTGGGCGCCAGCCTGCTGACCAAAGACCCGGACAGCGGCGAGTACCTGCCCTACCTGGCCACCGAGTGGTCGGTGGCGGAGGACGGCCTGAGCTATGAGTTCAAGCTGCGCGACGACGTCAAGTTCCACGACGGCACGCCGCTGACCGCCCAGGACTACGCCTACACGTTCAACCGGGCCATCGCCCAGCAGCCGCCGTCCACAGCCGGCGCCGTCCTCTTGGGCCTGGCCCAGGCCGAGGCGGTCGACGACCACACCCTCAAGTTGACCATGGCCCAGCCCAACTCCACCCTGCTCGACGTTCTCTCGCGGCCCACCTATCACCAGCCTCTGCCCCAGGCCGCGACCGAAAAGCTGGGCGATGACTTCGGCCGCCAGCCCATCAGCGTCGGCCCGTTCAAGTTCAAGGAGTGGGTGACGGGCGAGAAGATCGTGTTGGAACGCAACCCCGATTTCGCCTGGGGGCCATCCTTCAGTCGGGGCGCCGCGCCCTACATCGAGACGATCGAGTTCCGCTTCCTGCCCGAATACGCCACCCGGCTGGCCGGCCTGGAAGCCGGCGAGGTGGACTACATGATGCTGGAGGCGAAGGACATCGAGCGCCTGGGGGCCGACGGCAAGTATCAGATGTTGCCGCGGCTCGACCAGGGATCGGGCGAGACGATCCTCATGAACGTCACCAAAGCGCCTTTCGATGACGTGAACGTGCGCAAGGCCATCAACCTGGCCATCGACCGCGAGGTGCTGGTGAAGGTCGTGCAACAGGGCCAGGCGCAGGTGGACAAAGGCCCCATCACGGCCGCCACCTACGGCTATTGGCCGGGCGTCGAGCAGATCGGCTATGGTTATGACCTGGAGCAGGCCAAGAAGTTGATGACCGACGCCGGTTACACCGCCAGCGCCGACGGCATCCTGCAAAAGGACGGCAAGCCGCTTTCGCTGACGTTGATGACCTCGGCTCGCAACGCCAAGGACGCTGAGATCATCCAGCAGCAATTGCGCCAGCTGGGCATCGATGTCAAGATCCAGCAGGCCGAGTACGGCATCATGCAGGCCGACCTGACCAAGGGCAACTACGACTTCGCCCTCAACCGCCTGGGCTGGCAGGATTACGGCCTCATGTTCGCCATGTACCACCCGGCCATGCTCGGCGTCTTCAACCAGACCCAGCTCAACGATGAGGCGCTCAACAACCTCCTGCTGCCCATGATCGGCGCGCCCGTGCCCGCGGTCGTGCAGGACTTCGCCAACAAATCGCAACAATACCTCGTCGAGCAAGCCTACTCGGCCCCGCTCTACGGCGTGATGACCACCTACGCCCTCGACAACCGCATCCACGACGCCAGGTTTGCGCCCCTATTCGACGCCATCTGGCTGTTCGACGCCTACATCGACACCAAGTAGCCGTCCTCCCCCGCCCCTGATCTCCAACCTCCAATCTCCAATCTCTAATCTCCAATCTCCAATCTCCAATTACCAATCTCCAATTACCAATTACCGATCACTGCCCACTGACCACCGCCCACTGCCCATGACCCCCACCCCACCCCTCCCGCCCATCGCCCCGGAAGACCTCTTCCGGCTGCACTTCGTGCAGAACGGCCGCCTGTCGCCCGACGCTTCGGCCGTGGCCTACAGCGTTTCGTTCACCGATCCGGCCAGCGACGCCGACCGGGCGGCGATCTGGCTGCAAGCGTTGGCAGGCGGCGAACCCCGCCAACTGACGACCGGCCGCGCCTACGACACCAACCCGCAATGGTCGCCCGACGGCAGCACCCTGGCTTTCCGCTCCAATCGCGAGGGCAGGATGCAGATCTACCTGCTGCCGGCCGATGGCGGCGAGGCCCGGCAACTGACCTACCTGCCGCAGGGGGTGGGCGACGACTTCGCCTGGTCGCCCGATGGCCGCTGGATGGCCTTCAGCGCCGGCCCAAGCCGGCCGGCTTTCGACCCCAACCGGCCGTATCGCCTCACCCGCGCCATGTACCGGCTCGACGGCATGGGCTATGTCGACAACGCCATCCATGACCTCTACGCCATCGCCTCTGCCGGCGGCGAGCCGGTTCAACTGACGCACGACGCCTGCCACAACACCCGCCCGGTCTGGTCGCCTGACGGCAAGGGCATTCTCTACGAGGTGACGCTGTTCCCCAACTCGTATCGCTTCTTCCCGGCCCTGTGGCTGGTTGGCTTCGAGGATGGCCGGGCGGGTGAGAAGTGGCCGCTGGTGGAGGAGTGGGGCTTTGTCCGCGCCGCCGCCTGGCTGCCCGACGGCAGCCGCGTGGCCTTCATCGGCAACCGCCACGTGCCCTTCGGCACGCCCAGTCACCTGTGGCTGATCGACCGTGGCGGCGGCGAGCCGGAGTGCCGCACGGCCGCCATTCCCTACGACGTGGGCAAGGAGCTCCAGCCCGACATGCCCTGCCTGGAACTGGCCGAGCCGCTCCTGCTGGTCGCGCCCGACGGTCACTTTGCGTTCATGCGCGTCAGCACCGGCGGCCGAATGCGCACCTTCCGCGTCGCCCTGGCCGGGCCGGAAAGCTGGGAGGAGGTGTTGCCAGAGGGCGAGCGCAGCGATCTGCCGCTGGACTTGCAGAGCGGGCGGCTGCTCATGGCCGTCTCGACCCTGCACGACCCCAACGACCTGATCGTGGCCGATGCCTGGGGCAAGGACGAACGGCGGTTGACCTGTGTCAACGCCGACTTTCTGGCCTCCCGCGCCCTGCCCTCGGCCGAGCGCCTGAGTTTCGCCAGCAGCGACGGCCAGGCCATCGAGGGCTGGTTCCTGCGGCCGGCGCTGGCTGAGCCGCCCTACCCCACCGTCCTGCTCATCCACGGCGGGCCGCACCAAAGCTGGGGTCACATCTACGGCTTCGACGCCCAGATGCTGGCCGGGGCCGGCTACGGCGTCTTGCTGATCAACTACCGCGGCTCGGCCGGCTACGGCGGCGATTTCAGCACCCAGATCAACGGCAACCTGGGCGAGCTGGAATACGCCGACCTGATGGCGGGCGTCGATTACGCCATCGCCCTGGGTCTGGCCGACCCCGACCGCCTGGGCGTGTGCGGTCTCTCCTATGGCGGCTTCCTCTCCTGCTGGATCGTCGGCCACACCGACCGTTTCAAGGCGGCTGTGCCCGAAAACCCGATCGCTAATCGCATCAGCTGGTACGGCGTGGCCGACATGGGGCTGAGCCATCTCGAGTCGGTGGGCGGGCATCTGCATGATGTCCCGGAGCGATACTGGGCCTGCTCACCCATCACCTATGCCCAACGCTGCACCACTCCCACCCTGCTGATCCAAAGCGAACACGACTGGCGCTGCCCGGCCGAGCAGTCCGAGCAGTTCTACACCATCCTCAGAAGCCACGGCTGCGTGGCCGAGATGCTGCGTCTGCCCCACATGCCGCATATGGCCTCGGCCGGCGGCCCACCCTTCATCCGCCGCGCCCAGAACGAGGCGCTGCTGGACTGGATGCAACGCTATCTGTGACGCCCATGGACATCACCGCCCTGCTCGAACAGGTCGATCCCGAAGCCATCTACCGCCACGTGCTACGACTTGAGGGTGTGCGCCATCCGATCGAGACGCCCGACCGCCTGGCCGCCGCCGCCGAGACCATCGCCGCCGAGATGAACGCCTGTGGCCTGGCCGTGCGCCGGCAGGAGGTGCGGGTGGCGGGCTGGGAGGGTCTGTTCTGGAACATCGAAGGCCGGCTTGGGCCTGAAGACGAGCCGGCCGCCGTGCTCATCAACCACTACGATACGGTGTGGAACACGCCCGGCGCCAACGACAACGCCGTCTCG
Source organism: Caldilineales bacterium (assembly GCA_019695115.1). Taxonomy (GTDB): domain Bacteria; phylum Chloroflexota; class Anaerolineae; order J102; family J102; genus SSF26. The sequence goes on from JAIBAP010000049.1 coordinate 28,582, forward strand.
GTGGCCGTGGCGCTGGAGGCGGCGCGGGTGCTGGCGCAGCTGCCTTCCCCGCCCGCCCTCGCCTTCGTCAGCGCCACGCTGGAGGAGGGCAACCCGGCCATCGAGAGCCAGGCGCGGGCGCTGGCCATCCAGTACGGGCTGCGCGATGAAGGCCGTCGCTATCGCAGCCACCGGCTCGCCCGCCTGGCCAGGCAGCACACCGCCCGCTTCGAGGCCGCCCGGCTGGACGGCCAAGCCTATGGCGCCGCCATCTCAACAGCCGCTGCCGAGCTGGCCGCTGAGATGCCCGACGCCATGCGGGACTACTACCGCGACCTCGCCCGCCTCTACACCGCCCCTGACGACGCCGCCAACATCGGCCTGACCAGCAAGATCGGCAGCACGGCCTGGCTGGCCGAGGCCCTGAGCCAGGGCCGGCCGCTCCGCTTCTGCATCTGCCTGGACGAGATCGGCACAGTCAGCAAACAGCCGTACTCACAGCACTTCCCCGATGCCATCCGTTACGACATGCTGCACACCTACCGGGTGGACGCCGAGCGGGAAATCGGCGATTTCGTCCTCCTGCTGACCAATGCCCCGGCGGCCGGCCTGGCCGAGCGCTTCGCCGCGGCCTGCCGTCGCGACGATATCGACCTGCCCCATGCCTGGCTGCATTTCGACCTGCCCTTCGCCGAGATCGTCCGTCAGGTCCCGCGCAGTCTAGGCTCGGACCATGCCGCCTTCTGGCAGGCGGGCATCCCCGGCCTGTTCGTCTTCGACACAGCCGATTTTCGCAATCCCTTCGGCCACAGCATGGCCGACACCATCGACAAGGTGGATTTCGACCAGGTCGCCCGCATCTGCCGGGCGGTCGTGGCCACCATCGCCGATCCCACCGTTTCAGGCGGCGTCCTCACCGCCGAGGGTTCTTCACCATGAAAGTCTTCATCTCTGCCGACATCGAAGGCGTGGCCTGCGTGGCCCACATCGCCGAGATCTTCGCCGAGGCCGGCGGCGAGTACCAGATGGCCCGTCGCTGGATGACGGCCGAGGTCAATGCCGCCGCCCTGGGCGCATTCGAGGCCGGAGCCAGCGAGGTGGTGGTGGCCGACTCGCACTCCAGCTTCCGCAACCTCCTGCCCGACGAATTGCACGAGGACGTGGTGCTGGTGCGCGGGACGCCGCGACCGATGTTCATGATGCAGGGCCTGGACGCCAGCTTCGACGCCGTCTTCTTCATCGGCTATCACGCCCGCCACAACGACCCCGGCGGCGTCCTCGGCCACACCTTCATGGAGCAGGTCGCGGCCATCCGGCTCAACGGCCAGACCATCGCCGAGGCCCATTTCAACGCCGCCATTGCCGGGCACCTGGGCGTGCCCGTGGCCCTGGTCAGCGGCGACCACGTGATCGCCGAGGCCGTGCGGACGGCGTTGCCCTGGGCCGAGCGGGTGGTGGTCAAACAGGGGCTGGGCGTGCTGGCCACGCAGAGCCTGACCCCGCGCAAGGCGCAGGCGCGCATCCGCGCGGGCGCGCGGGCTGCCCTGGCCCGCCTGGGCGAGATGCAGCCCTTCGTCCTCGCCCGGCCCATCACCCTGGAAGTAGATTTTGGCATCGGCCAATGGGCGCAACTCTCGGCCGACTTGCCCGGCGCCGAGCTGATCGGCGAGCACAGCGTGCGCTATTTGGCAGCCGACATGCTCGAAGCGCAGCGCATCCTCCGCCTGATGCTCAACCTGACCATGAACCACCCCCGCACCGGCGGGAAGTCGTATTGATTGTATTGACCGCTAGGTTGATTTGTTATGAAGGTCGTAAACCGTGAACCGTGAACCGTGAGATAACGTCGGCGATTTTCACGCATCACGCATCACGTTTCAGGACCGAGTATCATTTCTTTGGCTAGCCATCTATAAAACCTGCATGGAGACGAAACGAGTGCGCAGTTCTGATATTCCTGTGCTGCATCTGAAAGGCCCGGCCCGCGAACGGGGCCGCGCCCACGGCGAAACCCTGCGGGCCAGCATCCACAGCATGATCGAGAAGTGGCAGGCCAACATCGCCGCCGACCTGGGCACGGACCCGGACCTCTTCCTGCGCCAACTGGTCGAGGAGACCGACTTCTTCCCGGCCGTGCGCCGCTGGACGCCCGACCTGTTGGAGGAGGTGGAAGGCATCGCCGAAGGCGCGGCCGCGCCCTTCCACATCATCTTTGCCCGCCAACTGAGCGACGAAGAGCCGTGGTTCCGCTGGGAGAAGAAGCTGGGCCGGGGCTGGGGGTGGAGGGAACCGTCCGGGCAGGCCGAGCGCTGCACATCGTTGGGCGTGCAGCCTGCGGCCGGCCGGCCCGCCATCGCCGCCCAGAACATGGACAGCCCCGCCTACTACGACGGCCACCAGGTGCTGCTGCACATCACCTACCCCGATAGCGACCTGGAAGCGCTGATCTTCACCATCGGCGGCAAGATCTCGCTGGCCGGGATGAACAACGCCCCCCTGGCCATGTGCTGCAACACCGTGCTGCAGCTCGACTACGCCAAAGACGGCCTGCCCGAAGACTTCATCGTGCGCGGCTTTCTGGGCCAGCGCCATTGGCAGGACGGACTGGCGTTTCTGCGCCGGGTCAAGCACGCCTCCGGCCAAAACTACATCGTCGCCGGCCAGGATCAGGTGCTGAGCCTGGAATGCTCGGCCGGCGGCATCGCCGACTTCGTCCCCTATCCCGGCGCCGACCGCACCTTTCACACCAACCATCCCCTGGCCAACGACGACCAGGGCATCCACCGGCAGCGGCTGGCCGCCATGACCCCGGCCCAGGTTGCGGCCTACCACGCCAGCCTGACCACCCATGCCCGTTTCGAGGCCTTGCAGCGGCGCTTTGGCCGCCCCGAGGCGCCGGTCACGGTCGAGGCCATCGAAGAAGCCCTGAGCACACACGAAGGCCCGGTCTGCATCGACGGCGCCGGGGACAAGATCACCCTCGGCTGCCTGATCATGGCGATGACCCCGGCCCCCACCCTGTCCCTGGCCCCCGGCCCGCCCTGCTCCACCGCCTTCGCCACCCACCCCCTGCCGCCCCTGCGCAATCTCCAATAACCAATCTCCAATCTCCAATTACTGACCTCCCCCATGTCCCCACCCACCAACCCACCCACCGCCGCCCGTTTCCTGGCCGAAACGCTGACAAACTATGGCGTCACCCACGTTTTCTACGTGGACGCCATCCTGCGCAAGACGATGGTCGAGCTGGAAGCGCTGGGCGTCCGCCGCGTCGTCACCCACTCCGAGAAGGCGGCTGCCTACATGGCCGACGGCTACGCCCGCATCGCCCGCCGCGCCGGCGTCTGCCTGGCGCAGTCGGTGGGCGCGGCCAACCTGGCCGCCGGCCTGCAAGACGCCTGGCTGGGCCATTCGCCTGTGATCGCGCTCACCGGTAAAAAACCGCCCGCTTTCCAGCACCGCCACGCCTACCAGGAAATCGACCACACGCCGCCCTTTACGGCAGTGACCAAGTTCAACGCCGATGTGACGACGCCGGCGCAGTTGCCGCAGCTGTTGCGGCAGGCATTCCGGTCGGCGCTCTCCGCCACGCCGGGGCCGGTGCACCTGGATCTGTTGGGGCACAACGGCCGGGCGCTGGAGGCGGCCACGGTCGAGTTCGGGCCGGCTGGGGCCGAGCAGCCGGTCGCCATCCCCCTCCGTCGCCCTCGCCCCGACCCGGACGAAGTGACCCAGGCCGCCGCCGCCATCGCCGCCGCCAAGAGGCCGGTGATCGTGGCCGGCGGCGGCGTCACCCTCGGCTCGGCTGCGCAGAGCGAGCTGATAGCCCTGGCCGAGAAACTGTCCATCCCCGTGGCCACCTCGGTCAACGGCAAAGGCGCCATCCTCGATACGCACCCCCTCAGCGTCGGCGTCGTCGGCTCCTACTCGGCCCGCTGCGCCAACCAGGTGGTGGCCGAGGCCGACCTGGTCATCTTCATCGGCAGCGCGACCGGCGACCAGACCACGCACGACTGGCGCCTGCCCCGACCCGGCGCGGCGGTGGTGCAGATCGACCTCGACCCAGCCGAGATCGGCCGCAACTATCCGGGCGCGGTCGGCGTCGTCGGCGACGCCAAAGCCGCCCTGACCATGCTGCTCGAAGTCTGCCAGCCGACCCCAGCCGACCCTGGCTGGCTGCCGCGGGTGCGCCAGCTGGTGGCAGCCTGGCAGCAGGAGATCGAGCCGCTGCGTTGCTCCGCTGCCATCCCGATCCGCCCCGAGCGGCTGTGCAAAGACCTGAGCGACGCCCTCCCCGCCGACGCCGTGCTGGTCTCGGACACCGGCTATGCGGCCATCTGGACGGCGACGATGGTGCAGCTCAGGCAGCCCGGCCAGACCTACCTGCGCGCGGCCGGCTCGCTGGGCTGGGCCTTTCCGGCGGCGTTGGGCGTCAAGTGCGCGACGCCGGAGCGGCCGGTGCTCTGTTTCAGCGGCGACGGCGGGTTCTGGTATCACCTGGCCGAGTTGGAGACGGCGCGGCGGCACGGCATCGCCACCGTCACGGTCGTCAACAACAACGGCGGCTTTGCCCAGGGCATCGACGACATCCACGCCCAATACGGCGACCGGCCCGGCCGCCCGGAGGAACTCTATCGCTTTGCGCCGGTCGATTTCGCCCGCCTGGCCACCGACATCGGTTGCCTGGGCCTGCGCGTCGAAGACCCCGCCGACCTGGCCCCGGCCCTGCGCCAGGCCCTGGCCGCCAACCGGCCCGCCGTCATCGATGTCGTCACCGACCTTTCCTACCGCGCCCCGGCGCCGTGGACGCCGAATTGAGCACGTGAAGCGTGAAACGTGAGGCGTGAAACGTGAAGCGTGAAACGTGAAACGTGAAGCGTGAAACGTGAAGCGTGAAGCGTGAAGGCGCTGGCCCACGCACCACGGAACACGAAACACGAAACACGCACCACGAAACCCGGAACCCGGAACCCCAAACCCACCCCATGCTTCTCTACACCATCCGCCGCCTGCTGACCCTGATCCCCGTCCTCTTGGGTGTGTCGTTCCTGACCTTCGCCATCGCCCAGGTGACGCCGGGCGACCCGGCCGCGCTGGCGCTGGGCACCAACGCCACACCCGAGGCCATCGCCGCCCTGCGCCAGCAGCTCGGCCTGGACGACCCCTTCCTGGTGCAGTACGGCCGCTATGTCTGGAACGCCCTGCACGGCGACCTGGGCACCTCGATCCGGGGCCAGACGCCGGTGTTGCAAGAGATCTTGCAGCGGCTGCCCAGCACGGTCGAGTTGACGGTGGCGGCCATGCTGATCGCCATCGTCCTGGGGGTGGGCGCCGGCATCATCGCCGCCACCACCCGCCATCGCTCGCTCGACGGCGCCACCATGGTCACCTCGCTGGTGGGCCTCTCCATCCCCAACTTCTGGCTGGCGATCCTCCTGATCATCGTTTTCGGCGTCAACCTGAAGTGGATCTCCGTCACCGGCGGCGAGGGCCTGGCCGACCTGCTCCTGCCGGCCTTCGTGCTGGCCCTGGCACCGGCGGCGGTGCTGGCCCGGCTCACGCGTTCGAGCATCAAAGAGGTGGTGCGCGAGGATTATGTGCGCACGGCGCGGGCCAAAGGCCTGAGCCTGCGCCAGGTGATCCGGGTGCACGTGGTGCGCAACTCGCTCATCCCGGTCATCACCGTCATCGGTCTGCAGACGGCGGCCCTGTTGGGCGGGGCGGTGTTCATCGAGGCCGTGTTCGCCCGGCCCGGCCTGGGCCGTTTTGCCGTCAACGCCATCGCCAACCGCGACTATCCGCAGGTGCAGGGCGTGGTGCTGTTTGCGGCGCTCGTGTATGTTCTCGTCAATTTGGGCGTCGATCTCCTCTACGGCGTCCTCGACCCGCGCATCCGCTATGACTGAGGCCCTATGAGCGCCATCGCCACGCCTGCCGTCTCCATCGCCGACCAGCCGGCCCGCAGCGAAAGCCTGTGGCGCACAGCCTGGCGCTCGCTGCGCCGCAATCCCGTGGGGATGTTCGGGCTGGTGGGCTTTCTGGCCCTGGTGGGGCTGGTGCTGCTGGCGCCGGCCCTGGCGCCGGCTGACCCCACGGCCATGGATTTCGAGCACATCCTCGAAGGCCCCAGCCATAGCCATCTCTTTGGCACCGACGATCTGGGCCGCGACATCCTCAGCCGGGTGCTTTATGGCGGGCGCGAGTCGCTCAGCGTGGCCCTGCTGGCGGTGGCCGTGGCCGGCATCGGCGGTGTGGTCTTTGGCCTGATCAGCGGCTACTACGGCGGCGCCGTGGACAACACCATCATGCGGCTGGTCGATATCCTGCTGGCCTTCCCCGCCATCCTCCTGGCCCTGAGCATCGTGGCCGCGCTCGGCCCCAGCCTGGGCACGGTGTTGATCGCCCTGGGCCTGTCCTCGATCCCGGCCGTGATCCGTTTCGTGCGCGGCACGGTGTTGGCGGCCAAGAACAACGAATACGTGCTGGCCGCGCGCGTCTTGGGCGCCGGCGACGCCACCATCATGTTCACCCAGATCCTGCCCAACATCTTCGCCCCGCTCATCGTCTACAGCACCCTCGGCCTGGCCAGCGCCATCCTGGCCACCGCCGGCCTCAGCTACATCGGCCTGGGCGCGCAGCCGCCCTCGCCCGAATGGGGCGCCATGCTGAACGCCGGCCGCACCTACCTGCGCGACGCCTGGTGGATGTCGGTCTTCCCCGGCCTGGCCATCTTCTTCGCCGTGCTCTGCATCAACCTGCTGGGCGACGGCCTGCGCGATGCGCTCGACCCCAAGCTGCGCGTCTGAGGAGCCGCCGCCATGCCTACCCTGCTGGAAATCTGCAACCTGACGACCCAGTTCCACACCCGCGAGGGGGTGATCATGGCCGTCGCTGACGTCTCCTTCAGCCTGGAGGAGGGCGAGGTGGCGGCCATCGTGGGCGAGAGCGGCAGCGGCAAGAGCGTGACCATGCTCTCGGTCCTGCGCCTGATCCCAGAGCCGCCGGGCCGGATCAGCGCCGGGCAGGTATTGTTCAAGGGCCGCGACCTGGTGCAACTGCGCGAGGAGGAGATGGAGCGCGTGCGCGGGGCCGAGATCGCCATGATCTTCCAGGACCCGCTTTCGTCGCTGAACCCCACCCTCACCATCGGCTTTCAGATCGGCGAGGCGCTCAAGCTGCACCAGGGGATGAGCGACGAGCAGGCGCAGAGGCGGGCGGCCGAGCTATTGACGATGGTCGGCATCCCCAACGCCGGCGAGCGGCTGCAGGACTACCCACACCAGTTCTCCGGCGGCATGCGCCAGCGGGCGATGATCGCCATGGGGCTATCGTGCAACCCCCAACTGCTGATCGCCGATGAGCCGACCACGGCCCTCGATGTGACCATCCAGGCCCAGATCGTCGACCTGATCCAGCGCTTACAGGCCGAGATGGGGATGACGGTCATCTGGATCACCCACGATCTGGGGGTGGTGGCGCGGCTGGCCGAGCGGGTCATCGTCATGTACGCCGGCGCCATCGTCGAGGATGCGCCGGTGGACGAGCTCTTCGCTGCGCCCGGCCATCCCTACACCCTGGGCCTGCTGGCTTCGCTACCCCATCTGGATGCGGCCGACGATGCCCGCCTGGTTTCGATCCCCGGCCAGCCGCCGCACCTGGCCAACCTGCGGCCCGGCTGCCCCTTTGCCCCGCGCTGCGGCTACACCATGGACCGCTGCACCCGCGAGAAGCCGGCCCTGGAAATCGTGGCCCCGCGCCATCGTGTGGCCTGCTGGAAAGCCGCCTCACCGACCGGAGCGTGATGCCGTGACCGACAACCGACCACTTGATCCCAACGACCGGCCCTTGATCGAAGTCCGCAACCTGACCAAATACTTCCCCATCACCCGCGGCTTTTGGCAGCGCAAGGTGGGCGAGGTCAAGGCCGTGGACGGCCTCAGCTTCGAGATCCGGCAGGGCGAGACCCTGGGGCTGGTGGGCGAGAGCGGCTGCGGCAAATCGACCACCGGCCGCGCCATCCTGCGCTTGTACCCGCTCACCGCCGGCTCGGTCGCATTCGCTGGCATCGACCTCAGCGCGCTCAAACCGGCCCAACTGCGACCGCTGCGCCGGCGGATGCAGATGATCTTCCAGGACCCCTACGCCTCGCTCAACCCGCGCATGACCGTGAGCGCCATCATCGCCGCGCCGCTGCGCATCCACCGCATCGGCAACGCCAGAGAGCGGCAAGCGCGCGTGCGCGAGCTGCTGGATCTGGTGGGGCTGAACCCCGGCTTCGCCAACCGCTTTCCGCACGAATTCTCCGGCGGCCAGCGCCAGCGCATCGGCATCGCCCGCGCCCTGGCCCTGAACCCGGAGTTCATCGTCTGCGACGAGCCGATCGCCGCCCTCGATGTCTCCATCCAGGCCCAGGTCGTCAACCTGCTGATGGATTTGCAGGCCCGGCTCGGCCTCACCTATCTGTTCATCGCCCACGACCTCAGCATGGTGCGCCACATCAGCAACAGGGTGGCGGTGATGTACCTGGGCAAGATCGTGGAGTTGACCGGCAGCCGCGAGATGGTCGCCGCCCCCTTGCATCCCTACACCCAGGCCTTGCTCTCGGCCGCGCCCATCCCCAACCCGCGCCTGGAGCGCAGCCGCCAGCGCATCGTGCTGCAAGGCGACCTGCCCAGCCCGGCCAACCCGCCGGCCGGCTGCAACTTCAGCACCCGCTGCCCGCTCGCCCAGGAGATCTGCGCTCGCGTCGAACCCGATTTCAAGTCGGTGACGCCCGGCCATGCCGTAGCCTGCCATCTGGTTTCGTGATCCTTTCCCAGGAGCCTGCCATGTCCGCTGATTACTTCCACCGCCTTCATGCCCAAACTCTCACCCGTTTCTGGGTGAACAACCCCTCGCCCGCCGAAACCGGCCTGGCCCTGGCCGCCGGCGCCATCAACTGCACCACCAACCCGGCCTTCTGCTCCAAGCTGCTGCAAAGCGACCCGACCTACCTGCGCGGCGCCATCGACGAGGTGGTGCAAGAAACCAAAGACCACGACACGGCCGCCGCCCTCACCTACCGCCGGGTGGCCCAAGACCTGCTGGACGCCTTCCGGCCGCTGTACGACGGCAGCGGCGGGCAATGCGGCTTCGTCACCATGCAGGATGACCCGCGCTGCGACCACGACGCCGAGGCCACCATCCAGGCCGCGCTGCGCAACCGCTGGCTCGGCCCCAACCTGATGGCCAAGATCCCGGTCATCGCCGGCGGCATCGAGGCCATCGAAGCCTGCGTCGAAGCCAACATCCCCATCTGCGCCACCGAGATCTTCGCCGTCGCCCAGGCCGTCGACATCTGCGAGCGTTACGAGGCGGCAGCCCGGCGCACCGGCAACCGCCCGCCTTTCTTCGTCACCCACATTTCCGGCATCTTCGACGAATACCTGGGCAAGGTGGCCCGGCGCCAGGGCATCGCCATCCGGCCGGAGGTGCTCGACCAGGCCGGCTGCGCCATCGCCCGCAAGCAATACCGGCTGCTGCGTGAGCGCGGCTACCCTGGCATCTTGCTCGGCGGCGGCGCCCGTGGTATACATCATTTCACCGAAATGGTTGGCGGCGCTGCGCACGTGACGATCAACTGGAGCACGGCCGAGGAGATCATGCGGGATGGCATCGAGGTGGCCCCGCGCATGGACGCCGAAACCCCGCCGGAGGTGGTGGCCGAGCTGTGCGACACGTTCGCCGACTTCCGCCGCGCCTACGAGGAAGACGGCCTCTCGCTGCCAGAATACGCCGGTTTCGGCCCGGTGCAGCTGTTCCGCAACGCCTTCCTCAAGGGCTGGTATCTGCTGCTGGCCGAGGTCGCCTCCCGCCGCCACGCCCACGCTGTCTAGCGCCAGATGGCATCTTACCCTACGCCGCAGGAAAGACACCGATGAATGACTTGATCCGCCTCACCCAGGACGGGGCCGTGGCCCAGCTCGTCCTCAACCGGCCCGAAAAACGCAACGCCATCAACCTGCCTCTGCTCGAAGACCTTGACGCCGCCCTGCGCCAGGTCGAGCGCATGGCCGGCCTGCGCACGCTGATCGTGCGCGGCGAGGGCAAAACCTTCTCGGCCGGCGTCGATCCGGCCCTTTTCGCCGCCCAGGCCGAGCGTTTTGGTCCCGATTGGCGGCTGCACAGCCGCGCCATCACGGCCGGGGCGCAGGCCATCTTCGGCCGGCTGGAGCGGCTGGAACTCCCCACCCTCTGCCTGATCCACGGCCATTGCCTGGGCATGGCGCTGGAACTGGCCCTGGCCTGCGACATCCGCATCGCCGCCGAGGGCGCCATCCTGGGGCTGCCCGAGACGCGCATCGGCCTCCTGCCCGATGTCGGCGGGACCACACGGCTGACCCGGCTGGTCGGCCCGGCGCGGGCCAAAGAGCTGATCTTCAGCGGCCGCCAGTTCGACGCTGCCCTGGCCGAGCGTTGGGGCATCGTCAACTACGTCACACCGCTCGACCAATTGGAGGCCAGGGCGATGGAGTTGGCGGCGGAAATCGGCCAGGCGGCGCCGCTGGCCGTGGGCATGGCCAAGCGGGTGATCGACGGGCTGAGCGACCTGGAGCGGGGCCAGCAGTTGGAGGCCTGGGCGCAGAGCCTGCTGTTCCAGAGCGAGGATTTTCAAGAGGCGATGGCGAGCTTCATGCAGCGCCCGCCGCACTTCAAAGGACGATGACCATGAGCGAAACGACGAAGGTTGATGTAGTGGTGATCGGGGCCGGGTTGGGCGGCCTCAGCGCTGCCGCCTATCTGGCGCAGGCGGGCAAGCGCGTGTTGGTGCTCGAACATCATACGGTGCCGGGCGGCTATGCCCACGAGTTCCGCCGCGGGCGCTATCGCTTCGAGGTGTCGTTGCACAACCTGGACGGGGCCGGGCCGGGCGGCTGGGTCTACCGCTGCTTCCGGGAATTGGGCGTGTTCGACCGGGTGCGCTTCCACCGCCTGGATCCGCTGTATGCGGTCAAGTTCCCTGGCCGCGAGGTCGCCGCTCACGCCGACATCGGCGCCTATGAGGAAGAATTGCTGCGCCAGTTCCCGCACGAGCGCGCCGGCATCCGCGGGCTGTTCGACGCCATGATACAGGTGCAGCGCGAGACGCGGCGCTTCACGGCTGACCGCGACCTGGGCCTGCGGCTATCGCGAGCCGAGGTTGCCAGCCACTACCCGGCCATGGTGGGCAGCATGACCCAAAGTTGGGGCGATTTCATGGCCCGCTATGTGAGCGACCCGCAGTTGCAGGGCGTGCTCTCGACGCTGTGCCCGTATTACGGCCTGCCGCCCTCGCAGCTCAGCGCCGGCGTCTTCGTCCTGGGCTGGGTCAGCTACCACCTGTTTGGCGGCTACTATCCCGAAGGTGGCAGCATGGCGGTGAGCCGGGCGTTGGAACGGGCCATCGTGCAGCGCGGTGGCGAGGTGCGCTACCGCCAGACCGTGTGTGGGATCGAGCTGCGCGACGGGCGGGCGGCAGCGGTGGAGACCGAGAAGGGGCTGCGGGTCGAGGCGGATGCGGTCATCAGCAACGCCAACCCCCGCGACACCCTGCTGCAGTTCGTGGGCCGCGAGCACTTGCCTCCTGACTATGTGGGCAAGATCGACGGCGACCGGGTCTCGGCCTCGAACCTGGTTGTCTACCTGGGCCTGGAGCGCGACCTGGTGGCCGAGGGCTGGCCGCACCACGAGCTTTTCCTTTGCGCAGGCTATGACGGCGAGGCATCGTACCGGGCGGCGCTGGAGGGGCGCTTCGAGCAAACGGACCTGGTGGTGGCATATTACAATCACGCCGACCCCACCTGCGCGCCGCCGGGCGGCAGCGTGCTCAGCATCACGGCTCTGGCGGCGTGGGACTATGCCGACCAGTGGGGCACGGGCGGGCGCCTGGATCACTACGGCAAAAACCCCGGCTATCTGGAACTGAAGCAGGATGCCGGCGACAAGCTCATCGCCCGCGTCGAACGGCTGATCCCCGGCCTGCGCAGCGCCATCAAACACCTGGATGTGGCCACGCCGCTGACCAACCACCGCTACAGCCTGAACCCGGCCGGGGCCATCTACGGCTCGGAGCAGACGGTGGAGAACATGTTCGGCGGCCGGCTGCGGGCCACGACCCCCATCCCCAACCTGTTCCTGGCCGGGGCCTGGGTTGCGGGCGGCGGGCAGAGCGTGGCCGTGTTGTCGGGCCGGACGGCGGCGCAGTTGGCGCGAGCGTATTTGGGAGTCTGAGGCTTAAAACGCGAAGTGTGAGCACGCCGGTCAGGAGACCATCTCGAAGTACGGGCCTGCGCTTTGGTATGACGGCATCCCCCTACTTCCCCATCTGTTTTCAATGCAATCGTTGCTTTCCGGGGATACTGCCAGTTTCGCGCATGACCTCGATCAGGTCATGGGCAATGTCAGGCGCCAGCCGGATGACTTCTTCGGGCGTATCGGCCTGAATGATGAGCCCGGGGAGGTCGGGGCTTGTTCCCAAATAGGGGCCTTCGGGCAGGTGCTCGATGTCCAGGGTGATATTGTATGTGGTCATTGCATTCCTCCGACCCGAATGATAGCACATATCTGCTTGGTTCTGGAGTCATCACAACGGCAGCCGGGCGCTGACCCGCGTCCCGCCCTCTGGCCGACGCTCGAGCCGGCAGGCCGGCGCCAGCCCCACCAGGCCAGGCGGTATGCGCCAGGGGAAGAGCGGCTGTCATCTCACACCTCACGCTTCACGTTTCACGGAACACGCAACACGGAACACGCCTCACCCCCCCATCGCCAACGCCTGTATCTGATGCATGTGGGTGGATTCGTGAGCGGCGAAGTAGCTGATCTGCTGGCGCAGGGTGACGACGCCGAACTCCTCATGCCGGCCGGTGCGCCACCAGGCGGCCAGGGGCAGGGCCTCCAGCCGGGCAAGCAGTTTTTCCCGGCCCGCGCGATAAGAGGCGAAGACCTCGCGCGCCGTGGGCGGCTTTTCGGTGGCCTGATTGGCCCACTCGAACACGGCCAGCGAAGCCAGTTCGGGATTGTCGTGATCCAGGATGAGCGTCATGCGGTGGTCGAGCACGCCCTGGGCGTCGCGCAGATGCCCCAGCGCCTGCTGCACCGACCAGCCTCCTGCCTCCGGCTTGCGGTCGAGGATGGCGTCGTCCACGCCTTCGATCACAGCGGCGATAGCTTGCGGCGTCTGGCGGAGGCGGGCGATGGCGGCGAACGGCTCCAGGTCGTTCAGCCAGTAGACGGGCGGGAACTGCTGGAAGGTTTCGGGCCAGGCGCCACATCTGGGACAGGGGGCGGCGGGTTGGAGTAGGGTGACAAAGCCGCAGGTGCGGCAGACCCAGGGGTTGGGCGTCTCGTCGATGTGGGTAAGGCGGCCGGCGGCCAAAGCGCTTGCGCCCACGGCCAGCGCCGCGGCCAGATCGTCGCCCACGCCCAACTGCTGGGCGGAGTCGGCGGCGCCGGCGACGGCGGCAGAGAGGCGCTCTTTGTCGGTAGGGAGGTCCTGCGGACGGCCGGCCTGCCGGGCCAGGGCGTCGGCGGCGGCGCGGGCCAGTTTGGCGATGTTGTATTGGCCTTCGGTTTCCAGCCGGGCGGCCAGGGCGACGAGGTCGATCAGGGTGGCGGCCCAGTCAGGGCGGGGTGAGGTCATGGGTGGGGTCTCCGGTGAGGCTGGTTCATGAGTTTGAGTATCAGTGTCTTGCCATTCACCTTTCACAAGTTGACGACGCCAGTAGTCAGCGCGATGTTGCCAGGCCAGTTCTTCGGCATCGGGTTCATCGGCATAAGCGGCATTGATTTGCGCTAACAGCAGGCGGTCTTGCCGGCGGCGAAGGTGATTTTTCAAGACGACAAGTAGACGACAATGCGATAGCTTCACATCCATAAGGAGGCAAGGGTTTCGGTCGGCAGACAGCGGCTCATGCGACTATAGGGGCATCAAGGGGATACGCATCGACCACAGGTTGCCCCATCCGCCGCGCCGAGAGCCAGAAACCAAACGGCAGGAGCAGCCAGGGCACGAGGTAGGGGAAGAAAGCCAGCGGTGTCGCCAGGGGCGGCAAGCTGCGGGCGCGTAGCTCAGGATACACCATCTGCGCCAGCCAGACCAAGAGGTAACAGGACAGAACGAAGGTGAGGGCGAGGGCGACCGGCCGCCGGACGAAGCGATCGGCGGCATCGGCCTGCCGATAGCCCTGCCACTGCCCGGCCAGCCCTGTGAGCAGCCCGCCCGCCACGGCCAGCAGCAGGACGGGTTCGGGCAGGACGATGGGATGAAAGCCGAACAGGGGGAGCACGAACCAAACCAGGAGCCAGATGCCGCCCCAGACCGCCAGCGCCAGACGACCCCAGGCCGGGCGGAAGACGCCATCCGACCACAGCAACATGGACGCCAGCAGCCCGCTCAACCCGGTCGCCCGCAGCAGCCCGGTGAGCGCCTGTCCCAGGCCGAGGAAATCGAGGGCGTTGGTCAAGGCCCGGCCGCTCTGCATGAACCCGGCCGCAAACAAGAGTAAGCTCATCGTCGCCAGGGCGCCGGCCTGGCCGACCGCCCGGTTGCCGCCGCTGTGCCAGAAAAGCAGGGTGCAGAGGCCGGCGTAGGCCAGGGCGAAGAGCGCCACCGCCAGGGCGTGGGCATTGCGATAGCCAACCCAACCCATGCTGCCCAGGAAGCGGGCCATGAGCGGCGGCAGGGACAGTGACTCGGAAGCCAGCGTGAACATGCTGATCATTGCTACTATCAGACAGAGGCCGAAAAGGCCCAACTGCCCCAATCCCACCTGGCGAGTGTTCGCCCTGGCCAGGCGCGGCTCCAGGCGGGCGTACAGCCAGCCGGTCGCCACTCCCCAGACCAGCGGAATCCAGGCAAAGAGGGCGGCCCTCACCGGCGGCGCCGCCAGATCAAGCTCGCCGCCGCTTACCCGCAAGAAGAGGATCGCCACCAGCACAGTTACTATCCCGCCGAAGGTCGCGCCCTTGACCAGCGCCCGCCCCGGCAGCCAGCGCCAGACCAGCCCCAGCAACACGCCGCCCAGGAGACCGAGGATGGCGCCCATGATGCCGATCACCAGCGTGCCGCCCAGGGTGAAGGACGGCTCCATACGGCCGATGAGGGCGACGCCGCGCATGGCCAGGCGGGCGCCGAGGCCGCCGACAACGGCGCCAGTGAGCGCGCCCGAAAGTGCAGACGCAGCCAGTCGGTTCAAATCGATCATGGCCTTCCTCCATCGTATCTGCAGTGGCAGAGTTGCCAACTTTCCAAAAGTTGGCAACTCTACTATACGCCCGTCATCCTGTCCCGAATTGCCGGTCGCCGGCGTCGCCCAGGCCGGGGACGATGAAGCCGCGCGGGGGATCGCCCGGCTTCTGCGGCTCCGGCGTCAGGTGGCTGTCCAGCGCCGCCAGATAGATTTCTACGTCGGGATGCGCTTCCGAAAGCGTCTTCACGCCCTCCGGCGCGCCGATGATGCCCAGATACTTGATTCGTCCCGCCCCCCATCGTTTGAGCACATCCACCGTGGCCGTGGCCGAACCGCCCGTGGCCAGCATCGGGTCCAGCACCAGCACCACCTGCACGGTGGCGGCGGCGGGCAGCTTGTTGTAATACTCCACCGGCTTGAGCGTGCGCTCGTCGCGATACAGCCCGATATGCCAGACCTCTGCCTGCGGCATCAGCTCCCAGATCCCGTTCACCATCCCCAGTCCGGCGCGCAGGATGGGCACCAGGCCGATGCGTTCCTCCAGCTTGAAGCCATCGGCCTCGGCCAGCGGCGTCGGCACCTTCAGGGGCGAAAGGGCCAGGTCGGCGGTGGCTTCGTAGGCCAGGAGGATGGTGATCTCGCGGATAAGGTCGCGGAATTTGCGCGGTTCGGTGGTGTGGTTGCGGAGCAGCGTGACTTTGTGGCGGATGAGCGGGTGGGTCGAGACAACAATTTGGGACATGGAAAGCATCCTTTGGGCAGGTGGCAGAGGGCAGGGTGAGGTGGGTGTTGGGCGCGCGTGTGGCAGCCAGGATTGTAGACGCGCGTCCGCGGCGGCGTCAATGCAGCGAGGAGGCGATGACGCCGCGAAACCATGCCCTGCCCCTGGCCTGACCATGGACGAAGGCAAGCTCTTCGTCCTTCGTCAAATCAGAAGCGGAACCATGTTTTCGGAGCGACTTGGGTTTAGATCCATCGCTCCATCATCGAGAGTTCCAACAAATAGGCCCGCGCTCGCACGGGGTCGGCGGCAAGGGCGCGCAGGGCCAGGTTGCGCGCCTGTCGCTGGCCGCGTTGGCGTTCGCTCATGTCGGCATAGAAGCGGCGGGCGGAGGTTTGCACGCGCTCGCTGGCAATGCGGCGGCGGATGCGGCTGTACTCGTCCAACAAAGTCGTGGGGCCGCCGGCCAGCACGCCGGCCAGGGCTGCGGCCAGGTGGTGGGCGTCATGGATGCCGCTGTTCATGCCCATGCTGCCGATGGGGTTGTTGATGTGGGCGGCGTCGCCCAACAACAGCGCCCGCCCCAGGCGGAAGCTTTCGGCCACGCGCTGGTGCACCCGATAGATCTGCCAGCTCTCGATCACGAACTCAGGCTCGGCCGCCAAAAAGCGCCACAACCGCCGGCGGAGGGCGTCGGGATGGGCGGCCTCGGTCTCGTCCTCGTCGCTCCCCAGGCGAAAGATGACGCGGGTGAAGGTGGGAAAAGTGAGGGCGATGACCCATTCGTCGGGGTCGAAGATGTAATTGACCAGCCCGATGCCGGGATAGAACGGGGCCAGATCGAGGCCGATATCGATCTGCAGAAAGCGGTCCTCGTAGGTCATGCCTTCGAATCCCAGGCCCAGCCGCCGGCGCAGGCTGCTTTGGGCGCCATCCGCGCCACACAGGTAGGCGCCGGCCGCCTGGCAGAGACCCTGCGGCGTCTCGAACCAGGCCACGACGCGGTCGCCCTGCTCGACAAAGTCGATGAAACGGTGCTCCATGTGCACCCGACCAAAACCCGTGGCCTCGATCGCCGGCTTGAGCAGGCGCGTCAGCAGGTGTTGGGGCAACAAGAGGCGAAACGGATAGGGCGTATTGCCGGCAATGAGACGAAAATCGAAGTCGGCCACCAGTTGACGGCTGGATCGCTCCCAATACAGCAGCCGGTCGACGCGTTGGCCCCGCGCCAGAACTTCGTCGATCACGCCCCATTCGGCCAACATCTCCAGCGTGGGCGGGTGCAGGGTGCTGGCTCGGGCCTCGTGGCTGAGTTCGGTTTCGGCTTCGTAGACGCGCACAGGCGCCTGCCGGCGCGCCAGAGCCAGGGCCAGAGAGAGGCCCACCGGGCCGGCGCCGATGATGAGGACGGGAAGACGGGGATCTTTCACGTGGTTGAACTCTATCGATACCGTACAAACGCGCCACAAACGGCGCTATCTTCCCTTAAGACGGGCAAACCTGTCAAGACAGGTCGCGCGGATGCGAGCTATCTGCACGCCCTGGCCACCTGGCCCGCCCGGCGCTGCACCACGGCCGCCCCCACCGGCCATCTCACGACCTGGGACTGCGACCCCCACCACCGGTTTTGGCCCGGCCTGCGCTGGGATGCGGGCGCACCGACGCTTCGGCCAGCAGCCTGAAGACGCCGAGTCGGTTCGTGGCCTCGACCCACTCATCCAGCCGCGCGGTCAGGGCGGTGTACTCGCCCGCGCTCGCGGCCAGCGCCCGGCTGCGATCCTCCGCCGTTTCCCAGACTTCCATCACCTTTAGTTTCCGGTAACTCGGTGACGAGTTGAAGCGCCGCGATTTCGGTATTGCGGTTCTGAACCTTACAAAAGCGATAGAAAAGGATGAGGAATGAGGTCAGGGATGCCGTTTACGACGGCGAT
>JAIBAP010000050.1 GCA_019695115.1 Caldilineales bacterium
GCGACAACATCACCTTCGAGGTGGACTTGATCGTGCCGGTGGCGCTGGAGATTGGCTCCCGCTTCGCCGTGCGCGAGGGTGGTCGCACCGTCGGCGCCGGCGTCATCACCAAGGTCTTCGATTGATCCAAGCAAACACCAGACCCTAAAGGTTTTGAAAACCTTTAGGGTCTTTATCCAACGGAAGGTTTTATCATGGCAAAGAAAGGTAATCGCGTTCTCGTCACCCTGGCCTGCACCGAGTGCAAAGAACGCAACTACACCAGCAGCAAGAACCGGCGTAACCAGACCGGGCGCATGGAACTGAACAAGTACTGCCCGCGATGCCAGTGTCATCGTTTGCATCGCGAGACCAAATGAGGTATGCTTCTTTAGCTCAAAGCCTGTTTTCATGCGTAGGCGAGTAGCTCAACTGGCAGAGTAGCGGTCTCCAAAACCGCCGGTTGCAGGTTCAAATCCTGCCTCGCCTGCTCCTCAGTTCAAGACACCGCCTCCGGCGCTCAGCATCACGCCGGAGGCGGTGTCTTGAACCGCCAAGAGCACGATCTGCCCGAACTGCCAACGGCCTGTCGTTCCCCTGGAGTCTCTTGAATGGCTGAACCCGAAGTCCAAACTACCAAGCCCATCAATCCCATCGTCCGCTATTTCCGCGAGACCCGCGCCGAGTTGACCAAAGTCAGCTGGCCAACCCGCGAAGAATGGCTGCGTCTGAGCGGTATTGTGCTGTTGGTGACGTTCGTGATGTCCATCATCTTGGGCGCAGCCGAAGCGATCGGCGCCGAGATCATGTCGTTCTTGCTCAGGCTGTAAGTCGTTTTCTTATCGTCGGGCCTGCCTTCTCCCCACCCCTATCACCCGGAACGCCACCGTGACCGACTCGACCACCGAACGCCGCAAAGCCAAGGAGACGAAGTCCAGCCCGCGCCCTGAAGTCGAGGCGGCAGCCCAGCAGGAAGCCATGGCCGCGCCGGCCGAACGGCCAGAAGAAGAAAGCGATAGCCGCGCCTGGTATGTCATCCATTCCTATTCGGGTATGGAGAACAAGGTCAAGAAGAACCTGGAACATCGCATAGAATCGATGCATGTCGGCCACAAGATTTTCCAGGTGGTGGTGCCCACCGAAGAACAAATCGAACTGAAGGAAGGCCAGCGCCGTGTTGTCGAACGCCGGGTCTTTCCGGGCTACGTCCTTGTGCAGATGATCCTGGACGACGAAAGCTGGTATGTGGTGCGCAACACCCCCAGCGTGACCGGCTTCGTGGGCATTGGCAATCAACCAACCTCCCTCAGCACAGACGAAGTCGACCGCATCATGCGGCGCATCGAGTCGGAAGAGCCGCGGGTGCAGGTCGATTTCAAGGTCGGTGAGCGCGTGCGCGTCACCGAGGGCGCCTTCGCCGAATTCCAGGGTCAGGTGCACGAGATCGATCTCGATCGCGGCAAGGCCCGCATCCTCATTTCCATCTTCGGGCGCGAGACGCCGGTGGAAGTCGATTTCCTGCAACTGCAGAAGGTCTGACCCCCCATTGTTTGTCATTGCCAGGCCGCGCGGCCGCGGCAATCCCCCATTTCCTGAACGTTTTTCCGTCAAGGCTTGCAACTTCTATGGCTAAGAAAATCAAAGCTATCGTCACGCTCCAGCTTCCTGCTGGCAAAGCCACGCCTGCGCCGCCTGTTGGCCCGGCCTTGGGCCAACATGGCATCAACATCGTCGGCTTCTGCAAAGAGTACAATGCCCGCACCGCCGCTCAGGCCGGCAGCATCATCCCCGCCGAAATCACGATCTTCTCGGACGGCTCCTTCACCTTCATCACCAAGACGCCGCCCGCCGCCGACCTGCTGCGCAAAGCCGCAGGCGTGAACAAAGGGTCGGGCAACCCGCGCAAAGACAAAGTCGGCAAGGTCAAGCGTTCTCAGATCCGCGAGATCGCCGAACTGAAGATGAAAGACCTCAACGCCATCGACCTGGAAGGCGCCATGCATCAGATCGAGGGCAGCGCCCGTAGCATGGGCATCGAAGTCGTCGAGGCTTAGGGTGTTGCGGGTTCCGGGTTCCGGGTTCCGTAACATCGGATGCGATTTCTACGCATCACGCATCACGCATCACGCATCACGCACCACGCATCACGTAACACGCAGTATTCACCATTCAATCCCCCTAACCCCACCGTGGGAGGATGAAGCCCTCATCCGCCACTACCACAGGAGTTTTCCACCATGGCCAAACACGGCAAAAACTACCGGGCTGCGCAGACTCAGCTCAAAGGCATCGAAACCTACGAGCCGAAAGCGGCCATCGATGAACTGAAGAAACTGGCAACGGCGAAGTTCGATGAGACCTTCGAGTTGCACATGCGCATGGGCGTCGACCCCCGCCATGCCGACCAGATGGTGCGCGGTGTTGTCGTCATGCCCCGCGGCATGGGCAAAACCGTGCGCATTCTTGTCTTTGCTGATGGCGAGGCAGCTGACGCGGCCCGCGAGGCCGGCGCCGACCATGTCGGGCTGGATGACCTCATCGCCCAGATCCAGGGCGGCTGGTTGGAATTCGACATGGCCATCGCCATCCCCTCGGCCATGGGCAAAGTCGGGCGCCTGGGGCGCGTGCTTGGCCCCCGCGGGCTGATGCCCAGCCCCAAGAGCGGCACCATCGTCCAGCCGGGCGAGATCAAGCGCGTGATCGACGAAGCCCGCAAGGGCCGCGTGGAATATCGCGTCGATAAAACCGCCAACATCCACCTCTCCTTTGGCAAGCGTAGCTTCGAGACCGAAGCCCTGATCGAAAACCTGGGCGCGGCGATGGATTCGGTGTTACGCAACAAGCCCGCCACCAGCAAGGGCAGCTACATCAAGAAAGCCTTCCTGACCACCACCATGAGTCCCTCGGTGCGTGTCGATGTGAATGCCCTCTCGTCCCTCAGATCACTTGCGTAATGGTTTGTTGGTAACTGGTAACTGGTAACTGGTTATTGGTTACTGGTTACTGGTTACTGGTTACTGAATCCCACTCAATAACCAATAACTAATCTCCACTCTCTCATACCCTCATCCCGCGTCGATGACAGCAGGCGCCCGCCGGACCTCGGTCCGACCGGCTTAATCTCCTGCCGAGGCGAAGGAGCGCAGAAAACTGACATGGCCCTCATCAGCCATGCCTTTACTCTGACCTTCGCGCCCGCGCGAAGGTCTTTTTGTTGTCGGGCCACGGCAGGCGGAAGCGAGTGTGGGAACCAACCCACACGCCCCCTCTGCCCCGCCCGCCCCTTTCTCAACCCTCACCCAAAGGAGGTGAATCCACTTGGCAGTCACACGAGAACGCAAAAACGAACAACTGCAGGCGTTCAAAGACAGCATCGGCCAGGCGCAAGCCATTGTCATGACCGATTACCGCGGCCTGACCGTCAGCCAGCTCGAAAAGCTGCGCCGGCTGCTGCGGGAACAGGGCGCCAGTTTCACCATCGGCAAGAAGACGTTGATGGCGCTAGCCCTGCACGAATTGAAACGCCCGACGCCCACCGATGCCCTGGCGGGGCCGGTCGGTTTCGCCTTCCTCGGCGACGACCTGGCCGCCGGCGCCAAAGTGCTGCGCGATTTCAGCAAGGAAGCTGGGGAGCATTTCAAGATCCTCGGCGGCGTGCTGGGCAACTCGGTCATCGACGCCGCCGGCGCGGCCGCCCTGGCCGATATGCCCTCGCGCGAGGTGCAATTGGCCCAGCTTCTTGGCGCCATCGCCGCCCCCATGACCTCGCTGGCCAGCCTGATCACCGGACCACATCGCGACCTCATCGGCCTGCTGCAAGCCCGCATCGACAAAGAAGGCGAGGCGCAGGCAGCCTGACGCCTGCTGTTGCTCGCACCCTTTCCTCCCTCCCACCCCCTCCCTGTCAACAACTCACTTCATCCCCTCCAAGGAGATTCTTGAAAAATGGCTGATCTCGAAAAAATCTACCAGGAACTTAGCTCGCTGACGCTGCTGGAAGCCGCCGAGCTGAAGAAAATGCTCGAGGAGCGCTGGGGCGTGACCGCCGCCGCTCCTGTCGCCTTCGCCGGCCCCATGATGGGAGGCGGCGCCGCCGCTGCCGCCCCCGAACCGGTCGAAGAACAGACCGAGTTCAATGTCGTCCTCAAGGAAGCCGGCCCCAACAAGATCCCGATCATCAAGGTCGTGCGCCAGCTGACGAGCCTGGGCCTGAAAGAAGCAAAGGACGTCGTCGAATCGGCGCCTGCCACCCTGTTGGAAGCCGTGAGCAAGGAAGTGGCCATGGATGCCAAGTCCAAGCTCGAGGCCGAAGGCGGCGTGGTCGAAGTCAAGTAGCTCGTCGCAACCTCGTAGCTCTTCACAACCTCGTAGTAGCGACTTTAGTCGCCCCCCCGAAAGGAGCCGGCGCACCCCCTGCGCCGGCTCCTTTCGTTCTTCACCCCAGGCGCCCCGGCCGTCGATCCCCGCCCATCCGTTTCCGCGTCTGCCAGACGATGCGACCGAAGTTGACGATATGATGCCAGGGCTGAATGTGGCTGCTCTCGCCAGCGTAGATGGTGCGGATGGGCGTCCATTCCAGCCGAAAGCCCCGCTCGAGGCAGAGTACGATCATCTCGACCTCGAACTCGAAACCCTGTTCCCGGCTTGCCAGCGTCGCGGCCATCAGGCGGCGACTGAGCAGGCGGTAGCCGGACTGATTGTCGGCGATGGGCTGGCCCACCGCCCATGAGAACGACCGCCGGCCCAGGCTGTTGGCGGCGCGGCGGATGAGTGGGATCTGGCTGAAGTCACGGGCGCCAATGATGAGGTCGGCGCCGGTGCTGGCAAAGCAGGCCAGAAAGGAGGGCAGTTCGGCCGGGTCGTGTTGCCCGTCGGCGTCGAGCGTGATCACGGCCTCGTAGCCTGAAGCGATGGCCCAACGGAACCCGGCCCGCAGGGCGGCGCCCTTGCCCTGATTGGGAACCTGGCGCAGCACCTCGGCGCCAGCGCGCTCGGCGATGGCGGCCGTGTCATCGCCTGAGCCGTCGTCCACAACCAGAACAGGCAGATGCAGCCGAGCGCCAGCAATCACCGGGGCGATGCGGGCGGATTCATTGTAGGCGGGGATGAGGACGAGAGGGGGCAAGGGGCAGGTCGCAAGTGGCAAGTGGCAAGTGGCAGGTCGCAAGTGGCAGGTGGCAGATCGCAGGTGGCAGATCGCAGGTGGCAGGTCGCAAGTGGCAAGTGGCAGAGCTTGTCCTGAGTGAAACGAAGGATCGCAAGTGGCAAGTGGCAGGTGGCAGAGCTTGTCCCTTCACTCTGTTCAGGGCAGGCTCTGAGTGAAACGAAGGATCGCAGGGTGCAGGGGGAGGTGGGTCGTTGACTGTTGATTGTTGACTGTTGACTGTTCTTATCTCCACACCAGGCCCTTGCGGGGGGCGAAGAGCCAGGC
Source organism: Caldilineales bacterium (assembly GCA_019695115.1). Lineage (GTDB taxonomy): Bacteria > Chloroflexota > Anaerolineae > J102 > J102 > SSF26. The sequence goes on from JAIBAP010000050.1 coordinate 5,411, forward strand.
GAGGAGGAAGAAAACGGTCGTCACCAGGACGATGGCCGCGCCCGAAGGCAGCCCGGCATAGAATGAGAGATAGAGGCCAACGACGCCAGAAAGGGCGCCGATGGCAGCCCCGGTCAGCATCATCGCCGGCAGCCGCCGCGTGAGCAGATAGGCCGTGGCGGCGGGCGTCACGAGCATTGCCATCATCAAGGCCACACCCACCGTCTGCAAGGCAACGACGGTGGTGATGGCGATGAGCACGAACAGCAGGTAATTGAGGAAGGTGGCCGGGATGCGGAGGGTGGCGGAAAGGACGGGGTCGAAAGCAACAACCAGAAATTCTTTGTAGAAGGCGATGACCAGGGCCAGAACAAGGGCAGCAAAGAGGCCGGTCAACCACAGATCGGCTGCGCCGACGCCCAAGACATTGCCAAACAGGAAATGCGCCAGATCGACGGCATAGCTGCGAGTGGTGGAGATGAGAGCAATGCCCAGAGCGAACATGCCGGCAAAGACGATGCCGATGGCCGTATCCTCGCGCAGCTTGCCGCCTTTGCTGATGGCGCCGATGCCCAAAGAGGTGAGGATGGCGGCGATGAGCGCCCCCCAAAACACCGCCGCCCGCTCCCCCGCCCCGGCCAGGTAGCCGGCCGCCACCCCTGGCAAGATGGCATGGGCCACGGCATCGCCAAAGAACGCCATCCCGCGCAGGACGACATAGCTGCCCACCACCGCGCACACCACCCCCACCAGCATCGCCGCGGCCAGCCCCCGCAGCATGAAGGGATAGGTCAGGGGATCGCTGAAGAAATGGATGAGTGTCATGGGGCAATCGTTCAGAATTGAGATTTTGTCTCATTATAGGACAGGCCAACAAGGTGTCAAATCGACTTGACCGGCGTTGCCTGGCATGGTAGACTGGAACCGTCTTTGTGAAGACATCTACAAAGTTCACACAAACAGGAGAAAACCATGTTCAGTCGTTCGCACAGAAAAAACCAAATCATCTTCTTATTGCTTGCAAGCCTGAGTCTGTTGCTGCTCGCCGCTTGCAGCAGCGGCCCTGCCGGCCCACAGATCAAGATCGAAGACGCCTGGGCGCGTTCGTCGCCGCTGGCGGCGGGCAATGGCTCCGTCTATCTGACGATCGAGAACGGGGGCAACGAGGCCGATGCCTTGATCGGTGTTAGCGCCGCGGTGAGCGAGGCCGCAGAGATCCATGAAATGATGATGGAAGGCGACGTCATGAAGATGCGTCCGGTTGCGGGCCAGCGGCTGGAAATCCCGGCCGGTGGCAAGGTGGAACTCAAGCCCGGGGGCCTGCACATCATGCTGCTGGAGCTGAAGGAGAAGTTGGAGATCGGCAAGACGGTCGAGCTCACGCTCAAGTTCGAGAAAACAGGCGAGCAGACGGTGACGGCCGAGATCCGCAGCGGCGAAGACGAAGGGATGCAGATGCAGCACAACTGACGCTGGCAACCGACCATGTTCCTATTCAAACGTCGTTGGATCCTGACCACTCTGCTGGTGGCCGTCGCCGCGGCCGTGATGGTGCGGCTGGGGTTCTGGCAGCTCGCCCGGCTGGCCGGCAAGCGCGCCTACATCGCCCAGGTCACGGCCGCGCTGGCAGCGGCGCCCCTGGCCCTCACTGGCGCCGAAACCGACCTGCCGGCCGACGAGTACCGCAATCGCCCGGCCACCGCCAAGGGCGAGTACGATTTCGAGCACGAGGTGCTGCTGAAGAATCAATTCTTCGGCAATCAGCCCGGCTACGATCTGCTGACGCCGTTTCGACTCGAAGGCAGCGAACAGGCGCTGTTGGTGGATCGGGGCTGGGTGCCGCTGGATGCCGGGGCCGTTGGCGACCTGACGGCGTTCCAGGAAGTGGGGAAACGGCAGATCGAGGGCAGGATCGAACCGGCCGACCCGCGCCCCCGCCAGGCCGAGACCATCGCCGGGCAACAGAAGGAATGGTATCGGGTCGATCTCGAAGGGATTCAAGCCCAGACGCCCTACGCCTTGCTGCCGTTCTACCTGGCTCTGACCCCAAGCGATGACCACACCGGCCTCCCCAACCGCAACCCGCCGGAGATCATCCTGGATGAAGGCCCGCACCTGGGCTACGCCTTCCAGTGGTTTCTCTTTGCCCTGGTGGTTCCCATCGTCTACGCCGTGCAGGTGCGCAGGCTCGATCGTAAACCGGGCGACGGCCCCTAGGCGATGATCATCGATCCTGACGAAGTGGCCGCCACCGGCAAAGAGCGGGCAACGGCGCATTGGGCGGTGTTTGCCAGGCTCTCGCCGCGGCTCCAGGCAGGCGATGAGGTTCTGGCGGCCCGGTTGGATGGCATCCTGGCCAAGGTCAGCGCCCAGATCGACTGCACAGCCTGCGGCCGCTGCTGCCGCCAGATGGGGCCGCCATTGGACGAGGCCGACCTCATCCGCCTGGAGACGGGCCTGAACCTGGACCGGGCGACGATGCAATCACGGCTGTTGCGGCCGATGTGGCCCGGCGCCGCCGCCGATGACCAGGTGTGGCTGCTGCCCGACCCCTGCCCCCTGCACGATGGCCGGCTGTGCACCGTCTACGAGCACCGGCCGCAGGTCTGCCGCGATTTCCCGCAGGCGGTGGGGGCGAATCCGGTCGAGCGGTTGCAGGTCTGGGTCGAATATGCGCGTATTTGCCCGATTACGTTCAATACCATCGAGCGGATCGCGTTGGACAATGGCCGATAGCGCCAAAGCCCTCTCTACGGCCCATCGTCTAGCGCCGAACTCCGTCAGTTGTCCTGCTGCCGATAGACCTCGCCTTGCCATTCGTAGGGGACGGGGTCGAGGCGCCGGAACATGAGTTCGGTCAGACGGTCGGGCGCAGGCGTATCCCAGCCTCCCCAGAGGACGATAGGCGTTCCCTCCAGGCCGGGCGGCGTCTCGACGCCCAGGCCCTCGCCGCCGCCCGGCCCAAACACGGTGTAAACCCACCCTTCACCATGCTCGGCCAGCCAGCCAGGCAATGAGGCGGCGTTCAGCCACAGGGGGCGGCCCGGCAGACCAGCTGCGCCCGGTCGCAAGATCAAGAGCGGCTCCAGGTCAATTTCGCCGCCGAGGTTGGCTTCGCTCACCGGGCGGGCAACTACGCCCAGAGGTTCGCCGGGGGTGGGCGGCGGGGCGGTGTGCAGCCAATCACCCGGCACGGACAGGGTGTAGCGATGTCTGGCGCCGTCGTTGCCCTGATGGGTGATGATCACCTGCCAGCCCTCGCCGGTTGGGGTCAAAGCGGCCGGCCCTTCGAGGTAGAACACGTAGTACTCGGGCAGGGGCAGACCGGTCAGGGCACCGCCGGCCGGCGCATCCAGGCCAAAGCGCCGGGCGAAGTCGGGCGCAGGCGCGCCAGCCGCTGGCGGCGCCAGCTCGATCTCGCCCACGCGGATGACAGCGGCCATGATCGGGGGGGCAGGGGCGGTTGCAGGGGGAGGGGTGGTCGGCAAGGGCGAGGCAAAGACGGTCGGGGTGGCCGTCGCTGCTGCGGGCCAGGGGCCGAGCCAGCGGTCGCGCCAGAAGAAGGCCGCCAGCGCCAGCAAGGCCAGGGCCACAGGCAGCCACAGCCAACGACGGCGATGGCCGCGGGTCTCGGCCCCAACGTAAGTGACCAGGGCCAGGGTGACATTGTCGGGCGCGCCGCGTTCGAGGGTGGTCGCCAGCAGCAGGTCGGCGGCCTCGTCGGGGGGATAGGCGGACAGGATGGCAGCCATTTCAGCGGGGGCGAGGACGTTGCTGAGGCCATCGCTGCACAAGAGCAGTTGGTCGCCCGCTTCGACCGTGAGATGGAAAAGATCAGGGGTGGGGTCGCGATCGGGGCCGAGGGAATGGGTGACGACATTGCGGTAGGGATGGCGGGCGGCTTCGTCGGGCTTGAGCATCCCCGCCGCTATCTGCTCGGCCACCCAGGAATGGTCCTGGCTGATCTGGGTGAGTTGGCCGCGACGAAAGAGATAGGCGCGGCTGTCACCGACATTGGCGACCAGCAGGCTGTGGCCGTGGAGCAAAGCCGCCACCAGGGTCGTGCCCATGCCGGCCTGGCCGCGAACGGCTTCGGCCTCCGCGATGACGCGGGCGTTGGCCGCGGCGATGGCGGCGCTGAGGGCCTGGTCGGGCGGGAGGTCGGCGCCGGTGTAGTAGGAGCGGAACAGGGTTTCGACCGCGGTCTGGCTGGCGACTTCGCCGGCGGCGTGGCCGCCCATGCCGTCGGCGACGACGAAGAGATGGCCGCGCCCGGCCAGGTCGTCATCTAGCAGGCCCAGGCGGCCCCGCCAGTCGAGCACCGTGCTGACGTGATCCTCGTTGATCTCGCGCACGCTGCCGGTGTGGGTGCGGATTTGAGCTTCGTAGAGAGCTGGCATGGACGAGATTGTATCACAAGCGGCGGCGACAAAGCGGGCCTCGGTCGCCTGCCTTGTCGCCGCGCCGAATCTCACCTATAATCCTGGCCGGATGCGCGCGGTCGCCGTTCCGCAGCCGTCGACGCCCCCAGAGACCATCGCCCGCCCCCGCAGATCCCATCGCCGCCTCCCTTTCATGCCCGCCCCCACCGCCGTTGTCACCCTGACCGATGTCCTTGCGGCCCGCCGCAGTCTGGCGCCCTATCTGCAACCGACGGCGCTCTACAACTATCCCAGCCTGAGCGCCATGTTGGGGATGGAGGTATGGGTGAAGCACGAGAATCACCAGCCGATCGGGGCGTTCAAGGTGCGCGGGGGCATCCATCTGATCGACAATCTGCCCGCCGAACAGAAACGGGCGGGGGTGATCACGGCCAGCACGGGCAACCACGGCCAGTCCATCGCCTACGCCGCCCGCTTGTTCGGTGTGCGTGCGGTCATCGCCGTGCCCCAGGGCGCCAATCCTGCCAAGATCAGTTCGATGCGCAATCTGGGCGCCGAGATCGTCTTCCAGGGGGCCGATTTCGACGAGGCGCGTGAGTGGGTGGAGGCCGAGGCTGGGGGCATGGGTCTGCGTTATGTCCACTCCGGCAACGAGCCACACCTGATCGCCGGCGTCGGCACCTACGCCCTGGAGATTTTGGAGCAGCAGCCGCGGGTGGAAGTGATCATCGTCCCGGTGGGCGGCGGCAGCGGCGCCGCCGGGGTCTGTATCGTCGCCAAGGCGATGAATCCCCGTCTTCAGGTCATCGGTGTTCAGGCCGAAGCTGCGCCGGCGGCCTATCTATCGTGGAAAGAGGGCCGCCCGGTGGCAAGCGAGATGCGCACCTTTGCCGAAGGGCTGGCCACGCGCACGGCTTTCGAGCTGCCACAGGCCATCCTGCGCCGCCATCTCGACGATTTCGTGCTCGTCAGCGAGGACGAGATGCGCCGGGCGATCGTGCTGCTGCTGGCTCATACCCGCAATCTGGCCGAGGGCGCCGGCGCGGCGCCGTTGGCGGCCGCCATCCGGCTGCGCGAGCAGTTGGCCGGGAAGCGCGTCGCCATTGTTCTCAGCGGCGGCAATCTCAGCCTCGAACAGATCCGCCAGATCCTGGCCGCCGAGGGCGGCCCTGCCTTTGCCCTGAATTGAACGTCATGTTGTCGTCGTCCGTTCGCACGCAGGCGTGCTTGCTCCGCAGATCAACGCATCGCCGTTCGCACGTGGGCGTGCTCGCTCCGCAGATCAACGCATCGCCGTTCGCACGTGGGCGTGCTCGCTCTGCAGATGAGTGAACCCACGCAACACGCAACACGCAACACGCAACACGGAACCCGAAACCCCACCTCCCACCCCATGCCCATCCGCATCCTCATCGTCGAAGACGACCCCTCCATCGGTAAACTGCTGCGCCGATCTCTCTTGCTCGAAGAATATGAGGTCGAGCTGGCAACGACCGGTTACGATGGTCTGGACGCCTTCAACCGCGACCGGCCCGATATGGTCATCCTCGACCTGATGCTCCCCGGCATCGACGGCATCGAGGTCTGCCGGCGTATACGCGAGGTCAGCAACTTGCCGATCTTCATGATCACGGCCCGGTCCACGATCGAAGATCGGGTGCTGGGGCTGGACAGCGGCGCCGACGATTACTCCGTCAAACCCTTCGACATCGATGAGGTGTTGGCCCGCGTGCGGGCGCTGCTGCGCCGCGTCGAAATCCAGGCCCCACCGCAGATCCTGCGCTTTGCCGACCTGGTGATGGACGTCGCGGCCCGCTCGGTGCACCGTGGCGAGCGTGAGGTCGAATTGACCGCGCGCGAGTTCGACATCCTGGAGCTTTTCCTGCGCCACCCCAACCAGGTTCTCACCCGCGCTCAAATCTATGATGACATCTGGAGCTATGATTTCGGCGGCGAATCGAATATCATCGAAGTCTATGTGCGCTATCTGCGCACCAAGCTCGAGGCCGGCGGCGAGCTGCGGCTGATCTACACCAAGCGCGGGGCCGGCTACATCCTGCGTGAAGCATGAGGCGTCATCTCCCATTGGAACGAGACCATGTTACTTGCGGGCGACATTGGCGGCACGAAAACGGTGCTCGCCGTCTATTCTGAAGCAACCGGCCCCCGGCAGGCGGTGGCCGAGAAGGTCTATGCCAGCGCCGGTTTCGCCAGCCTGGAAAAGATCATCACCGACTTCCTGGCTGCAACCAACCTCCCCATCGACCGCGCCTGTTTTGGTGTGGCCGGGCCGGTGGTCGATGGCCAATCCCACATCACCAATCTCCCTTGGGTGATCACAGCCAAACGCCTGCAGGAGGTGTTGGGAACGGGCAATGTGGCCTTGTTGAACGACCTGCAGGCGATTGCCTACTCCGTCCCCCACCTGCAAGCAGACGAAATCCACACCCTGCACACCGGCAGCCCGATGCAAGGCGGCAACATCGCCGTCATCGCCCCCGGCACCGGCCTGGGCGAGGCCTATCTCACCTGGGATGGCAGCCGCTACCATGCCTTCGCCAGCGAGGGCGGGCACGGCGACTTTGCCCCGACCTCGCCGATCGAAATCGAGTTGCTGCGCTATCTGATGGATCGGCTCGACCACGTCAGCTACGAAAGGCTGGCCTCAGGATCGGGCCTGCCCAACATCTACCGCTTCCTGCGCGACGCCGGCTATGCGACCGAGCCGGCCTGGCTCAGCGAACAACTGCGCCAGACGGCCGACCCCAGCCCGGTCATCGTCGGCGCCGGCATCGCCGGCGAGCCACCTTGCGAACTGTGCGCCATGACCGTCGAGCTCTTCGTCTCCATCCTGGGGGCCGAGGCCGGCAACCTGGCCCTCAAACTAATCGCACGCGGGGGCGTCTACCTGGGCGGCGGCATCCCACCCCGCATCCTGCCCGCCCTCGAACAGCAACGATTCATGCGCTCGTTTCTGCACAAAGGGCGCATGGCCGACCTGCTGCTGGCCATGCCCGTTCATGTCATCCTCAACCCGCGCACCGCCCTGCTCGGCGCCGCCCTCTACGGGCTTGAGCAGTGGCCGTCGGGCGGCTGACCGACTTCTCTGCTGACAGTTCAAGGTGCACCATGTTCGACTTTTCTGGTCAAGTTGTCCTCATCACCGGCGCTTCCGGCAATCTGGGCCAGGCGGTGGCCGAGGGCTTCGCCCAGGCCGGCGCCCATCTCGTGCTGGTCGACCGCTCGCCCGACCGCCTGCCCCTGCACTACCCCGCCCTGGCCGCCTCGCCCGACCACTGGCTGGCCGTTGGTGTGGATGCCACCGATGTCGAGGCGATGCGGCAGATGGCAGCCACTGCCGCCGCCCGCTGGGGCCGGCTCGATGCTTTGGTGAACACCGTGGGCGGGTTCAAGGCCGGCCGGCCGCTGCACGAAGCCGGGCTTGACCAACTCGACTTCCTGCTCAACCTCAATCTGCGCTCCACCTGGGTCGCCTGCCAGTCGGTCATCCCGCACATGCTGGCGCAAGGCTCCGGCACGATCGTCAACGTCGCCGCGCGGGCCTCGCTGGCGGGAGGCGCCACACTTGCCGCCTATAGCGCCGCCAAGGCCGCCGTCCTGCGCCTGACCGAAAGCCTGGCGGCGGAGGTCAAAGCCAAGGGCATCCGCGTCAACGCCGTGCTGCCCGGCACCATCGACACCCCCCAGAACCGCAAAGAATCGCCCAATGCCGATTACAGCCGCTGGGTGGACCCCGCCGCCCTGGCCGACGTCATCATCTTCCTGGCCTCGGATGCCGCCCGCGCCATTCACGGCGCCGGCATCCCGGTCTACGGCCTGGGCTAGGGCCTTTACCGACCTTCCTGATCGGGACAGGATTTCAGCCAAACACAGACAAGGAATCGCCAGCCAATGAGCACCTCAAGACTCAAACAGCCCTCGTCGCTGCGGATCGGCGCCAGCCTGGGCCGGCATCAGCCCGCCGTCGATCTCGCCCTGACAGAAATGGACGGGCAAGACATCATCCGCCGCATCTGGGATCATGACCCGACCGTGTGGCGACAGGACCCGACCGAGATCAGCAACCGGCTGGGGTGGCTGCACCTGCCGGGGTCGATGGCGTCCAGCAGTCCGGCCCTGCACACCTTCGCCGCCGAACTGGCCGGCGCCGGCTTTAGCCACGTGCTGCTGCTGGGGATGGGTGGGTCGAGTCTGGCGCCAGAGGTGTTCGCCAGCGTCTTCGGCCTCGATTCGGCGCAGCCGCCTGCCGGCCCGGCCCTGCGGCTGCAGGTCCTGGACAGCACACACCCCGACGCCGTCCTGGCCAAGACCGCGGCCTTCGACCCAGCCCGAACACTCTACATCGTCTCCACCAAATCCGGCGGCACCGTCGAAACCTTTTCGTTCCTCCGCTTTTTCTACAACCAGGTCGAATCGGCCCTGGGCAAGGGCCAGGCCGGCGCCCACTTTGCCGCCACCACCGATCCCGGCAGCAAGTTGGCCGAGGTGGCTCAGGCGTACAACTTCCGCCGCACTTTCCTCAACGACCCCACCATCGGCGGCCGCTATTCGGCGCTGTCATTCTTCGGCCTGGCCCCGGCGGCGCTGGTGGGGGTGGATGTGGCCCGGCTGCTGGAGCAGGCGAGCGCGGCGGCCGCCGCTTGCCGGCGTCGGGCGAACAACCCGGCTGCCCGCCTGGGCGCCATCCTGGCCGAGCTGGCAAAGCAGGGCCGCGACAAAGTCACGTTCGTGATTTCGCCCGACCTGGCCAGTTTTGGCGACTGGGTCGAGCAACTCATCGCCGAAAGCACGGGCAAAGAGGGCAAGGGCATCTTGCCGGTGGTGGGCGAAGCGCTGGGCCGGCCCGAAAGCTACGGCCCCGACCGCCTGTTCGTGCAGATCAAGCTGGCCGGCGATGCCGGGCACGACGCCGGGCTGCGCCGCCTGGCCCGGGCCGGGCATCCGCTGGTGCGTATCGACCTGAACGACCGCTACGAGCTGGGCGCGCAGTTCTTCCTCTGGGAAATGGCAACCGCCGTGGCCGGACATCGGCTCGACATCCAGCCCTTCGACCAACCCAACGTCGAGAGCGCCAAAGTGCTGGCCCGCAAGATGGTGGCCGCTTTCCAGGAAACCGGCAGCCTGCCGCCCGAACAACCCGCCTTCAGCGATGAAAGCACCGATGTCTTTGGGTCGTGGCCGGTCACGCGGCGGCCACTGCGCGCCGCCGCCGATGTGCTGATCGATTTCCTGCGCCAGGTCGAGGCGGGCGACTATCTCGCCCTTCAGGCCTATGTCCAGCCCACCCCGGCCATCGCTGCGGCCCTGGCCGACCTGCGCCAGCGGCTGCGGCAGCGATACCACACGGCCACCACCGTCGGCTTTGGCCCCCGCTTCTTGCACTCCACCGGCCAGCTGCACAAAGGCGATGCCGGACGCGGCCTCTTCCTCCAGTTCACCGATGTCGCCAGCGCGACGGTCGCCATCCCCGACGAAGCCGGCGCTCCTGCTTCGTCGATCTCGTTCGCTGTGCTCGTCCTGGCCCAGGCTCTGGGCGACCGTCAGGCCCTGGTCGATAACCAACGACGAGTGTTGCGCTTCCATTTCCGAGGCGATGCTGAGGCCGGTCTGCGACGCCTGGCCGCGGCGCTGGGCTAACGCCGCCGGCCGGGCCGTCGTTCGGTTCTCGCTCCCTCGCCCATCGCATCTGACCCCGCCACCCATGATCCACAAAGCCTTCAAAGACATCGACGGACGCGCCATCGTGCAGGTGACATTCTCGCTGCCGGCGGCGCTGCAGGCGGACCGCATCTACCTGGTGGGCGATTTCAACGGCTGGGACCAGACATCGCACCCGTTTCGCCGCGGGGGCGATGGCGCCTGGTTTTTCGTCCTCGACCTGGAGCCAGGGCGGTCGTACGAGTTCCGCTACTGGCTCGACGGCTATTGGCTGAACGATAGCGACGCCGATGCGCACTTGAGCAACAAGTTCGGGACGACGAATTTTGTCGTCGATGCCACCCTGCCTGGCTCGCCAGCTGCGCGCGAGGGGTTCTAGAACTGATAATCCCAGCCGAAATTGACTTCCTGGGCCGGGTTGTTGCCGTCAACCGTCACGGTTTGGGCGCCGTCGCTGGCAGGGGGAAAGGTCCAGGCGCCGGGGATGAAGAGCGGCAGATTGAAATCGGCCAGGGGGTCGATCGAGACGCAGTAGACGCCGGCCCGCAGGCTGGGGAAGATGTAGGCGCCGGCGGCGTCGGCCAGCACCACGGCCAGGCCATCGCTCGGACAAGGCCCGGCCCCCAGTTCCACCTCCATGCCGCCAATGCGCGGCTCGCCCTCGTCATAGAGACCGTTTGCCCGCAGGCTGCCGTCCGCGGCCACCACACAGCCGGGCGGCGGCGCCGGAGGGGCGGCGGCCCCTTCGCCGGCAGGGGCGCAGAGGTCGTTCCACACCCAACCTGAGATGCTCGAACCGCCCGCTGCAACCGTGGGCGGCGGCGGTGTGGCGCTGGCCGGGACGACGATCTTGACCCAAAACGGGCGCTGGCCGATGCCGAACATCCGCCCTGACGCCGACCGGAGTTTCCAGAAGCCCTGGTAGACGCCTTTTTCCCAGGGGGCGGTGAGGGTGGCGGAGACGTCGATGAAGGCATGGGGCGGCACCTCTCGCGTCAGCGGCGCCACATCCGGGCCAGACATCTGGTCGCCGCTATCGAAGACGAGGGCATAGCCGCCGCCCCAGGTGCAGGTGCCGTCGTTGCGCAGGCGCCAGGTCTTGATGAAGGTCTTTCCGGGTGCGATCCTGGCCCCATCTGGCACAGTGACATCGCCGACGAAGGCGAGGCGGTCGCTGCACGCCGGCGTCGGCGGGGCAATGGCCGTTGCAGCCGCCGGCGCGGTCGCCGCGATATTGTCTACTGCAAGCTCGAAGCGCGCCTCGACCCCGTTGGCCGTGACCGTGTAAAGACCTGCCGGCAGGCCGAGCACATCCAGGGCGATGCTCTGCTCGAAGGGCGGCAGTGCTTCGGTGCAGGCAAGGGTCTCGTCTCGGTGCGTGGTCAGGGTGATGAAAAAGGTGTTCTCCCGGCGTTCGACCGCGGGGGCGTCGAGCACGGTGCAGCCATCGGGTAGCGCGCCGCTGGCGACGGCCTGCACCTGGACCGGAAACGACTCGAGCAGGTTGATCGTCACCGCCTCGACTTGGGCCAAAACGGGGACGGGCGTGGGCAGGGAGAGCGCCGAAAGGTCGGGGGTGGCGGTGGCGCCGGCGCAGCCCACCAGCAACAACGCCAGGACGAGCAAGCCGCCGGCCAGGAGTTGGGAGCGAACTTCGACCATGATACCTCTCCTACGTGCAAATAAATAGGCGACCGTTGCCTCCGAAACCAGTCCTGCCCGAACCATCCTCATGGCGATTCCCCCGCTCAGGCAAAGCCGGCCCGGTTCATCGCCGCCCGCCAGATGCCCGTCGCCGTCTCGGCCTCGGCGGGTGAAAGCGGGGCCAGCGGCAGCCGCGGATCGCCGCCCACGAAACCGCGGCGGTCGAGCACGGCCTTGATGCCGGGGATGCCGAAACGCTTCATCTGGGCGCCGAACTGGGTGATGATGGCCTGCAGTTCGGCGGCGCGGCTCAGGTCGCCCTCATGCACGGCCCGGTAGACGCCAACGAACAGTTCGGGGATGATGTTGCCCAGGGCGGCGATATTGCCCTGGCAGCCCATGGCCAGGGCGGGAAAGGCCAGGTTGGGGCTGCCGGTGAAGATAGCAAAATCGGGCAGCCCTGCCCCGGCCATCGTGATCACCCGGCTGAGGTCGCCCGACGAATCCTTGATCCCGCGGATGTTGGGGTGCTTACCCAGGTCGAGGATGGCTTCGAGCGGCAGGTCGTAGGCCGTGTAGGCGGCGACGGTGTACAGCAGCACGGGCATGGGGCTGCGCTCGGCCAGGAAATCGTAATGGCGGCGCTGGGCGGCGGCGTCGCCGCGGGTGTAGTAGACGGGCGTGACCACCAGGGCGGCGTCGGCGCCATCTTCGGCCGCTTCTTGCAGATAGCGCAGGGCCGTGGTCGTGCTCTCGGCCCCGCAGCCCACCAGCAACAGCCGGTCGGTGGGGGTGGCGCGACGGGCGGCGCGGAGGACGGCGCGGCGCTCGTCGTCTTCGACATAAACATACTCGCCGGTGCTGCCGAAGACAAGGGCGCCGTGAGCGCCGATCTCGAGCCAGCGGACGATGTTATCGTGCATGGCCGCGGCGTCGGCGCGTTGATTGACAAAGGGGGTGATGCAGGCGGGGAGGAAGCCGGAGAGGTTCATGGAGTGGTTAGTGGGGGTTGGTTATTGGAGATTGGGGATTGGTTATTGGAGATTGGAGATTGGGGATTGGAGATTGGGGATTGGAGATTGGAGATTGGGGATTGGGGATTGGGGATTGGAGATTGGAGATTGGGGAATCAGGCGGGGGCGGGTTCGGGGAGGGGGGCGAAGCGGGGTTGCCGGCCCAGGCGCAGATGCAGGGCATAGAACCCCAGGGAGGCGACCACGCAGAGGAGGCCGCCGATGAACCACAGCAGGTTGGGGTTGTAGTTGTCGAGGATGTAGCCGGCGGCGCCGGGGCCGATGGTGGCGGGGATGGCCCAGGTGAAGCCAAACAGCGCCATGTAGCGACCGCGCATCTGTTCGGGTGCAAAGTTGGCGGCCAGGGCCTGGCTGGTGGGCATGATGATCATCTCGCCGAAGGTGATGACGACGATGGCCAGCACGAAAAGCCAGTACCACGATACGAAACCGAACATGCTGAAGCCGATGACATAGAACACCGTGCCAATCGCCATCATCAAGAACGGCGGCCGGCGTTTGATCAGGCGCGTGACCGTGAACTGCAACAGGATAACGGTGATGGCGCTGGAAGTCAGCAAGAAGCCGTAGCCCTGCGGCTGGATGCCATGGACATCGCGCAGATACACCGACAACGAGTTATACATCTGCTGATAGACCACACCCATCAAGATGCCGGCGCCGAGAAAAGCGACGAAGGCGAGGTCGCGCATGACTACGCCGTAGCCCCGAAACGTCGCCGCCATCGACTCGGGCGGCTGGTTGGGGTGGGCCTCGGGCTTGGTCTCAGGCATCAGCAAATAGAACAGCACGGCGACGATGCAACTGATGACGGCGTCGATGACAAACAGGGCCAGGAAGGAGCGACCGGCGACGAAACCGCCGATGGTAGGGCCGATGATCCAGGCCATATTGCCCACCACCCGCAGGATGCCGAAGCCCTCCTGCCGTTGATTCTCTGGCAGGATGTCAGCGATCATCGCCCCATGCGCCGGCCCGGCGACATCGGAGAGCAAACCGATGATGATTGCCAACGGAATCAGCATGGCAAAATCGTTCACCAGCCCCAGCGTCAGTGTGCTCAGGGCGCTGAACACCAGCCCGAACAGGATCAACTTGCGCCGGCCCAGGCGGTCGGTGAGCGCCCCCCCGATGATGCCGCCGATCAGCCCGAAGATCGAGAACAGGCCGAGAATGATGCCGGCCTCGGTCATCCCCACCCCGAACTTTTCGGTGATGTAGAGGGCAAAGAACGGGAACAACAAGGTGCCGCCGACGCGGTCGATGAACGACACGCCAACGACGGTCCAGAATTTGCGGGGGAATTCGTGATAGATGGCGCGAATGCGATTGAACATAGCGCCCATTCTATCGCGCCACAGCCAGGAATGCGAGTTTGGCGATTTACGCCCACCGATTTACCATCCCCCCCGCATCCCACCCTCCCACCCTCCCTCTCCCCCTGCCTGCGTCCCCCCTCCCTCCCTCCCTGCGTCCCTGCGTCCCCCCTCCCTCCCCATCCGCCCATCCCAGCAATCAGCCCACCTCCCTCCCTCCCTCCCCGTGTCTCCCACATCCACCCGCCTCGCCTTCCTCGTCCCCCTCGTCCTCTTTCTCGCCCTGGCGCTCTACCAAATCGAGCTGCCCGGCCCGAACTATGACGAAGCCGTGGAAGCCAAACCCGCGGTCCAACTCCTGCGCGGGCAGCCGGTCGAGGCCCACCGCGACGCCGTCATCAGCCTTTTCGGCCAGCGCCTGCCGTTGATGATCGTCGATTACGTCGGCGCCCTCAATGTCTATGCCTTGCTGGCCTATTTCAAGCTCGGGGGGATCGGCGTCGCCTCGATGCGGTTGTGGTCGATCACCGTCGGGGTCCTCATCCTCTGGCTCAGCTACCGGGTGGGGATGCGGGCGGGCGGGCGTCGCGCCGGGCTGCTGGCGGCCCTCATCCTGGCCGTCCAGCCCTCGTTCGTCTTCTTTGCCCGGCAAGGCATCTACGTCACCAACACCACCATCGCCCTCAGCCTGGGCATCCTGCTGGCGCTGGCGCAACTGGCGCTGACAGGAAGATGGCGCTGGTGGTTCCTGGCCGCCTTCCTGGCCGGGCTGGGCCTGTGGGCCAAATTCATCATGCTCTGGCCGCTCGTCGCCACCGCCGCCTTGGCGCCCGTCGCCTGGTGGGGTCGAACAGGGCTGGGCATACAATCGGCGGTGGGATTCGGGCCGCGCGCCCTTCTGCGCCCGCGCCCCCTGCTCGGCGCCCTGGCCGCCTTCCTACTCGGCCTGGCCCCGCTCATCGTCTTCAACCTCAAAACCGGCGCCACCATCCGCACCTTCACCGGCGCCTTCGGCCAATCCTACTACGGCCTCTCCAACAAAAACTACCTCGACAATCTGCTCAGGCGTTGGCAACAGCTGGGCGATTTCCTGGCCGGAGATCATTTCTGGTATCTGGGCGGCAACTTCGCCGACGCCCTCGCCCGGCCGTTTTGGCTGGCGGGGCTGCTCCTCCTGCTCCTGGGGCTGGTCTGGACCTGGCGCACCCCAGCCAGACGAAGCCTGATCCTGCGCGGCCTCTGCATCTACGCCTTCACCCTCCTCCTGCTGCTGCAAAGCCCTCTCACCCCCACCGCCCTCTGGTACACCCACCTGGCCATCTTCTCACCCTACCTGGCTTTGGGGATCGCCCTGGCCGCCGAATCAGTGCTCGTTCGTCTGCGCGGCGCCTGGTCTACCGCCGCCCTGATCTTCGCCGCCCTCATCCTCTTTAGCAGCCTGCGCGCCGACCTCGGCTACCATCGCGCCCTGGCGGCCAGCGGCGGCTATGCCGACCACTCCGACGCCTCCTATCGCCTGGCCGCCTACCTGAGCGAGCACGGCATCGGCCAGCCCTACGCCCTGGACTGGGGCTTCGATGCGCCGCTGATCCTGGTCTCGCGCGGCCAGGTGAACCCGATCGAGATCTTCGGCTACGAGCGGGTGGACGCCCCGCCCGACGGCTTCGCCGACCTCCTGCGGCCGCTGCTGGCGCCGGGCGCCGTCTTCCTCGTCCATGCGCCCGACCGCACCAACTTCCCCGGCCGCCGCGAAGCCCTGCTGCAAATGGCAGGCGAGATGGGAATGCACCCCGAAACCCTGGCCGTCATCAGGGAGAGATCGGGCGCGCCCCACACCGAGGTCTGGCGGCTGGTTACAGATTGAAGCCTTAGCGGTTCATCTCCCAGATCAACCGCAACCCCTCCAGCGTCAGCCACGGCTCCACCCGCTCGATGACGTTCGTCTCGGCGGCAATCAGCCCGGCCTGCTGGCCGGTGGCGATGACGTGCATTCCCGCGCCCAACACGGCCCGAAACCGCCCCACCAGCCCCTCCACCAGTCCCACATAGCCGAAGACCAGCCCCGCCTGCATACTCTCGACCGTGTTGCGGCCGATGACCTGCCCCGGCCGGGCCAAAGCCACCTCGGGCAGTTGCGCCGCTCCGGCGCTCAGGGCTGCGGCCGACATCGCCAGCCCCGGCGCGATGGCATGGCCCAGGTAGTCGCCGTTGGCGGCCACGGCATCGAAGGTGGTGGTGGTGCCGAAATCGACCACACAGACGGGGCCATCGCCGAGGGACTTGGCCGCCACCGCATTCGCCACCCGGTCGGCGCCCAGTTGGCGCGGGGTCTCAGTGCGAATGCGCAGACCGGTCTTCACGCCCGCGCCCACCACCAGCGGCTCGACCCCGCACAGTTGCTGGCTCAGCGCCTGCCAGAGGGGGGTCAGCCCCGGCACGACGCTGGCGAGGATGACGCCAGCCAGCGCGGACGAACGCAGCCCCTGCCTGGCCAGCAGGGCTTCGACCTGCAACCCATATTCATCGAGCGTGCGCGTCGTCGCCGTCGTCAGCCGCCAGGTGGCGCTCAGCCGGCGGTCGTCGAACAGGCCCAGGGTGGTGTCGGTGTTGGCGATGTCGAGACAGAGAAGCATGGGGGTTCCGGGTTCCGGGTTCCGTGGAGTCCTTCGGCATTTTTCGTACAAACGACTCGTAGTAACGACTTCAGTCGTTTATCTTCGCGAAGCGCCGGGGCTGGCGGCAAAGACGCGCAATCCGTCTTTACCGGCCCGAATGCTATCACGACGCCCAGCAAAGGCGAAAGTGTGGCCTCGGCGCCCATAGGCAAAACAAAAGCCCGGTTGGTGAACCGGGCTTTTGGGGACGAAAGCAAAGGTGAGTGGCGGCGCAGCGACTACATGGCGTTGCGACGTTCGCGACGGCGGGCGGCCTGGCGGGCCTTGCGGATCGCCTTCTGCTTCTCCAGGCGGCGCACCTCGCTGGGCGGGGTGAACCAGCGCTTGCGACGAACCTCCGGCAGGATGCGCGTCTTCATCACTTCCTTGCGGAAGCGTCGGAGCAGCGATTCCTGCGATTCGCCGGGATTGAGCTTGACGGTCATGCGAACTCACCACCTTTTGGGCAAAAAGTTGCCAGGGGTTGCCCTGGCACGACCGGGATGATAAAGCATGGGGGGGGCGGCTGTCAATTTGGCGAGGCGACGGAGTTGCCAATCCGCAGGCCGCAGGGTAGAGTTGGCAGGTGGCAGAGCTTGTCCTGAGTGAAACGAAGGATCGCAGGTGGCAGGTGGCAGGTCGCAAGTCGCAGGTGGCAAGTCGCAGGTGGCAGGTCGCAGGTGGCAGGTCGCAAGTCGCAAGTCGCAGGTGGCAGGCGCTCACGCCTCACGCCTCACGCTTCACGCCTCACGCTTCACGCTTCACGCCTCACGCTTCACGCCTCACGCCTCACGCTTCACGCCTCACGCCTCACGCTTCACGCTTCACACCTCACGCTTCACGCCTCACGTTTCACGCCTCACGGCACCCGGAACACGGAACACACAATGTCCCCCCATCCCCATCCCCTCGCTGCCACCGTCGCCGGCCTTCGCAGCAACGAAATCGACCTTCTGAGCTATCTCGACCGCCTGTGCGACCGTATCGACGCCGTCGAACCGCACATCCAGGCCCTGCTGCCCGAGCCAGACCGCCGCGCCCGGCTCCTGGCCGAGGCCCAGGCCCTGCTCGAACGCTACCCCGACCCTGTAAGCCGCCCGCCTTTGTTTGGCGCGCCTGTCGGCGTCAAGGACATCATCCCCGCCGATGGCTTCGTCACCCGCGGTGGTTCGCTGCTGCCGCCCGAAGTCCTGGCCCGGCCCGAAGCCGCCTGTGTGACCCTGCTCAAGGCTGCCGGCGCCCTCATCCTGGGCAAGACGGTGACGACCGAATTCGCCTTCTTCGAGCCTGGCCCCACGCGCAACCCTCACGATCTGGGGCACACGCCGGGCGGGTCGAGCAGCGGCTCGGCGGCGGCGGTGGCGGCCGGGCTGGCGCCGCTGAGTCTGGGCACGCAGACCATCGGCTCCGTCATCCGGCCGGCGGCATTCTGCGGCGTCGTCGGCTTCAAGCCCAGCTATGGCCGGCTCCCCGCCGCTGGCATCCTCTTCTTCTCGCGCGCGGTCGATCATATCGGCCTGTTCACACAAGATGTGGCGGGGGCGGCGCTGGCGGCCTCATGCCTGATCGACGACTGGCGCCCGGTCGGCGGTGCAGCCATCCCCCGCCTGGGCATCCCCGATGGCCCCTATCTGGCCCAGGCAGAAGCCGAAGCCCTGATTGCGTTCGAATCACAGGTCGCCCGGCTGGAAGCCGCCGGCTTTGAGATCGTGCGGGCGCCGCTTTTCCCCGACATCGACGCCATCAACCGCCGCCACCGCCGCCTGATCGCCTTCGAGTTCGCCCAGGAGCACGCCCACCTGTTTGCCCGTTTCGAATCGCTCTACCGGCCCCGCACCGCCGCCCTCATCCGCGAGGGCCAGGCCGTGGCCGCGGGGGAAGCAGATGAGATCCGGGCAGGCCGCGCCGTCCTCCGAGGCGAGATCGAGCGGGTGATGGCCGAGAGCGGCATCGATCTCTGGCTCAGCCCGGCCGCCACAGGCCCCGCACCTGCCGGGCTTGGCTCGACCGGCGACCCAATCATGAATCTGCCGTGGACCTACGCCGGGCTGCCCGCCCTGACCCTGCCGGCCGGCTGGGCCGCGAACGGCCTGCCGTTGGGCTTGCAGCTGGTGGGACGATGGCGGGCGGATGAGTCGTTGCTCAATGGGGCCGCGGCGATGCAGACTTTAGCGGTCGGAGCGCTCTGAGCGCTCCGACCGCTGCTATTGCTCTCGCCAGCGGCGAAACTGGGCGGCCAGCTGGGTTTCGGCCTCGGCCAGGGCGATCAGCACATCATACGGGCTGAGGTCGCGCTCGCCCAGGCGGTGGGGCTGGGTCAGGGCCGGGCCTTCGAGGTCATCCAAATTGAGGTTGGTCTCCTCGCGCTGCTGGTAGAGTTCAGCCAGCAGGTGGGGCCAGCTCCACTGGCGGCGACGAAGCACGGCGCGGGCATCCAACTCGGCTTCGGACAGGTCGTAGAGTACGGGGTGGCCGTGGCGCATGGACTGGACGAGCGTCAGCGCCCGGTTTTCGGCCTCGATGCGCTGCGCCATCACCTGGGCGGCCGACCACGGCCCGACCGCGCCCGGCTGCTGGAGAACGGTCTCGGGCAGCCCGGCGAGGGCGGCGAGCATGTGGGCCCGGCTTTGGCGCAAGGCCAGGCGGAGCGAGGCGAGGGTGGGGACAGTCATGGGCGGCCTACTGAAAGCGGGCGATCACCCGCTCGAGCGCATCCAGGCCCCGCGCCAGCGTCTCCTTGTCCGGCCCAAAACTGACGCGGCAATAGTTGCCATAGCGGGCATGGGCGCGGCGTTGGTCGGGGTTGACATCGAAGAACACCCCCGGCACCGTGATCACCTTCTCCTTCAGCCCTTCCTGGAAGAAGACCAGGCCATCGTCCAGGGGCGGCGGCAGTTGCGCCAGGTTGGCCCAGACGTAGAACGTGCCCTGCGGCTCGGCCTCCACCCCGATCCCCATCGCCCGCAGCCGGGCCACCGCGTAGTCGCGCTTCTGGCGAAAACTGCGCTGGATGGCGACCGTCTCCTGGATCACATGGTCGATCTCCAGCAGGTCGAGCACCTGGGCCTGGAACGGATGGTTGGGGCCGCCGTCCAGGAAAGAACCGGCGCTGCCGATGGCGTCGATGACCGGCTTGGGGGCCAGCGTCCAACTGATGCGCCAGCCGGGATAGCGCCAGTTCTTGGTCAGACCATCGACGATGATCACGGGGTCGGTTTCCACATCCTCGACATAGGCCGCCGCCGACACCATCTTGGGTGGGTCGCCGCCGGGCGCGCCGGTGTAGATGTAGTGCGAGTAGAATTCATCCAGGATCAGCGAGCATTGCAGGTCGCGCGCCATCTGCACCCAGCGCCGCAGCCGGTCGTTTTCCACCAGTTGGCCGGTGGGATTGCAGGGATTGCTGGCGAGGACGGCCTGCAAACCCCGGCCCTGTATCTCCTTTTTCAGATGCGCCAGCGGGACCTGGTAGCCTTCTTCGGGGTCGAGCAAGATGGGGATGGGGATGAAGGCTTTGAAGACCGAGAGCAGTTCTTCGTAGGCGGTGTAGTCGGGCAGGAAATGGCCCATGTTGATGTTGCCCAGGGCCGCGGCCAGCCGCGTGAGCGCCGCCCGTCCGCCGCCGGCAATGCTGACATTCTCGAACGTATACTGGCTGCTCTTGCCCTGGCGATAAAGCTGGTTGTAGAGATCGGCCACTTTCTGGCGCAGGGCGACCTGCCCGGTGATGGGGCCGTATTCCTGGTGGCGGGGGTTGATGCTGAGGGTCTCGATCCGCGACGGCGCGCCGGGCAGCGGGCCGGTCTCGGGCATCCCCTGGCCCAGATTGGCCCACTCAAGATGGTCGGGCGTGAAGCCCTCAAGCCCGGCGCGGTGCATGACGAAGATGACGCCGGTGCGCGGGACGCGACGGAAGCCGGGGATGGGGTGGGTGGTGGGTGTGCTCATGGCGGCAAGAATGAAGCGGCGGGCGATCCGGTCGCCCGCCTGCAAGCCCGATTATGCGGTAGATCATGGCCCCTGTCCAGTCTTCGCCCATCGCTCTGCATTTGACAATTGGCAGTTCGCAGCGATAATTGAGACATTATCTCATTTATGGATGGCTAGATCGAGAAATGATACTCGGTCATGAAACGTGATGCGTGTTGCGTGATGCGTGTTGCGTGTTGCGTGATGCGTGTTGCGTGTTGCGTGATGCGTGAAAATCGCCGACGTTTTCTCACGGTTCACGCTTCACGGTTCACGACCTTCATAACAAATCAACCTAGCGATCAATAGCACAAGCAAGCAGATGCCTCGAACACCCTACTTCCGACCTCTACTCATCCTTCTGGCCTTGCTCTTGGCCGCGTGCTCTGGCCCCGCCCCGGCAGGCGACCAGGCGCCGGACAGATTGAATGTCGTTGCCACCACCACCCTCGTCGGCGATGTCGTGCGCGTCATCGGCGGCGAGGCCATCGCTTTGGACGTTCTGCTGCCGGTAGGGGCCGAACCGCACGGCTACCAGCCTTCACCGCAAGACTTGGCGGAGTTGTCGCAGGCCGACCTGGTCTTCGTCAACGGGCTGGGGTTGGAAGAAGCGCTGATGCCCACGCTGGCAAGCGCCGTCGCCCACGAGAAGATCGTTGCGGTCTCGGACAGCGTCGAAGCCATCGAACTGGCCGGGGGAGAAGACGAGGGAGAGCACGAGCATGGCCTCGATCCGCACGCCTGGACCGACCCAAACAATGTGATGGTCTGGACGGACAACATCGTGCGGGCGCTCAGCGCCGCCAACCCGGCGCAAAGGGACGGTTACGAGTCACGCGCCACCGCCTACCGGCAGCAGTTGACCGCGCTCGATGCCTGGATCCGCCAGCAGGTGGCGCAGATCCCGGAACGCAAGCGCAAACTCGTCACAGACCATGCCGTCTTTGGCTACTTTGCCCGCCGTTACGGGCTGGAACAGGTTGGCGCCGTCATCCCCGGCTTCAGCGCCCTGGCCGAGCCTTCGGCCCAAGAGCTGGCCGCGCTGGAAGACGCCATTCGCGGCCTCGGCGTCGGGGCGATCTTCGTGGGCAATACCGTCAATCCCAGCCTGGCTGAACGCGT
Organism: Caldilineales bacterium; assembly: GCA_019695115.1. GTDB lineage: Bacteria > Chloroflexota > Anaerolineae > J102 > J102 > SSF26. Next base: position 27,190 of record JAIBAP010000050.1, read on the forward strand.
GGCCAAAGACGCCAACACCCGACTGCTGTTCATCTACAGCGATTCGCTCAGCGATGCTGACGGGCCGGCCGCCACCTATCTGGATTTCATGCGGTACAACGTCGGCGTCTTCGTCGACGGTCTCCGCTAGACCCTCCATGCGCCCGCCGGCCTTGCTCCGCCCCTATCTGTTGGTGCTCACCGCCGCCTTCTTGTGGGGGACGATCGGCGTGGTGGGCAAGGCGCTGTACGGATTGGGCCAGGTCAGCCCGCTGGCGTTGGGGATGTTCCGATTGGTCGTGGCAGCGCCGCTGCTGAGGCTGCTCAGCTGGCGGCTGGATCGGGGGCAATCCTGGCGTTTTGGCCGGGGCGAGGGGCGCTGGTGGCTGCTGGCGATGACGAGCATGGGGGCCTATCAGTTGTTTCTGTTCAGCGCGGTCAGGCGCACCGATGTGACCACGGCCATCTTCCTGGCTATCTGCACGGCCCCGATCCTGGTGGCGTTAGCGGCCCCTTTCGTCTTGGGCGAGCGCCTGACCCGGACGGCATTGGCGGCGGGAGGGTTGGCGTTGGCCGGGACGACGCTGGTGTTGGGGTTCAGCGACCCCGGTGCGATGCTGGCGTCGGGCAAGCTGGTGGGCAATCTGCTGGCGCTGGGGGCGGCCGTCTGTTGGGCCACCTATGCCATCGTCGCCCGGCATCTGGTGCAGCACCACAGCCCCACCCGCATCACCTTCTTCACCTTTGCCGGCGCGGCGCTGCTGGTGGCGCCGCTGGTCGTCTGGCAGGATCAGCCGGTGTCGCTGCCCCCGGCCGGTTGGGCGCTGGCCATCTATTTGGGCGTCTTCCCCACCGCCCTGGCCTATTTTCTCTATGTGCGCGGGCTGCGCACGGTCGGCGCCACCACCTCATCCTTCCTGGCCCTGGCCGAGCCGGGCACGGCCGCCATCCTGGCCGCCCTGCTGTTCGACGAGCAACTCAGCGGCGGCGGCTGGCTGGGCGTGGGCCTGCTGCTGGCCGGGCTGGCGCTGCTCATCCTCCGCAGCCAGAAACACCGTGAACCACCTGGTTGATCGGTTGTGACGGTCGCAAACAGCCTGCCCTGATCTTGCTGAAGGGTGAAGCGTGACAAAACGTCGGCGATTCCCACGCCCCACGCCTCACATTTCACGCCTCACGCCCCGCGCCCCACGCCTCACATTTCACGCCTCACGCCCCGCGCCCCACGCCTCACGTTTCACGCCTCACGTTTCACGCCTCCATCTCGACCTGATAATAGATCTCGTTGAGCGGGATTTGGCAGTCGATGGATTCCAGGTGCAGCACATCAGCGAGCGAACGCAGGTCGCCGATCACCCATAGATCACCCCGGCGCCGATAATGCTCGACCAGCACCCTGTCCTGGGCGATCAGCACGTATTCCCGCAACGATGCCAGCCGCCGGTATTGGGAGAACTTCTCACCGCGGTCGTAGGCCTCGGTGGAGGGCGACAGCACCTCGATCAGGACGGTCGGGTTGAGGAGCGTATCGCCCTGGATGTCCTCGAAGACCGGCTGGCCACAAACCACGCTGGCATCCGGGTAGGTGTAGAGTCCCGTGGCGCCCACACGCACACGCATTTCCGCCACATAGACTTCGCAAGGGCGACCGCGTAGTTGGCGGCGCAGTTCGCTGGCCGCGTTGAGCGTGATCAGATTGTGCTTGCGGCTGGCCCCGGCCATGGCGTAGATCTCGCCGTCGAAGAATTCACTCTTCGTCGCCGCCTGCCGTTCCAGGGTCAGATATTCCTGGGGGGTGAAGACTCGTTTGAAAGCTCGCAGGGCCATGATGCCATTCTACCATCACCCCAACGCCTGCCGCAACAGGGCGCGCGTCAGTTCCTTCGTGTCCCAGGCCAACGCTTCGGCCCCCTCCGAGGCCGGGCCGACGCAGGCCGGGCAGCCGCGAGCGCAGGCACAGGCGGCAATCGCCCCGGCCGCCGCCGCCAGCAAGACCGGCTGGAGTTCGTACAGCCGCTCGGCCAGGCCGATGCCGGCGGGCACACGGTCGAACAGGAGCACGGTGGGGAGCTGGTTGTGCACGCCCTGCGGCGCCACCTGCATGCCTAGGTCGGTCGGGTCGCACATCAGGTGGAGGGGCGCCAGGTTGGCCAGCAGATAGCCCAGCCCGCCCAGGCCCGACCGCAGCCGCTGCCCCTGCTCGAGGCGTTGATGGCAGGTGCGGCAAAGCGTGCGCAGATTCGCAAGGTCGTTGGCCGCCAGGTAGAGTTCGTTGCGGCCCGGCTGATAGCCGAAACTGCGAAAGGGACGCAGATGATGGACATCGTGCTGGCGGTTGGGCCGTTCGGCCGCCCCGCACTGCGTACACTTGAAGCCATCGCGGGCGCGGGCCAGGTCGCGTTGCGCCGGCCAGTTGGGGCCGTAATCATTGGGGTCGCCCTGCCACAGCCCCTGAACCCGCAGCCTCTCGACCAACGGCTCGGCAAAGCACAACCAGTAGCCGCTGGTCTGGAGCACGGTTTCGGGCAGGTCGATCTCGCCATAGCCCAGCGTTTCGTGCGTCCACCGCTTCACCTGCCGATAGCCGCTGGCCTGGCTGCGCACCTCCACATCGCCGCTCCCGCGCACCAGGTCGCCCTCCTGCTCCTGCTGGTGGACCGACAGCACCTCCACTTCTGTCACCGAACTGGCCTCGGTGTAATAATCGACCTCGACCGGTCGCACGAAGGCATGGCCCGCCTCCCAATCGAGTCGGTCGACGCGAAAGGTCTGGCCTTCGTGCAGGTAGATGGCGCCGGTGTGCAGCAGGGTGGGCGCGGCCTCGCGCTCCAGTTGGCCGATGGTGGTGGTCGGGTCGCCGGGCAGCTCGGGCTGGGCCATGATCACCACCGGCTCACCCGCGGCCCGCAGGTTGATGCCCTGGGCCGGATAGCCGCTTTGCAGCCAATACCAGCGCTCGCCCGACTGCCCCACCTCGCCCTGCGCGGCCAGCATCGCCAGCAGATCTGCGGTGAAGTCCACCTCGCCAAAACGCTCACCCAGGCGAAACGGCAACTCGAAGGCGGCGCAGCGCAGGTGGTCGGTGAGGATGACCAGGTTATCGGGGTTGATGAGGGCGTGTTCGGGGCTGCGGCCAAAGAAGAAATCAGGATGCTGGATGATGTATTGGTCGAGCGCGCCGGCCCCAGCGATGAGGATGGCGAGGGCCGCCTCCTGCCGCCGCCCCGCTCGCCCCGCCTGCTGCCAGACGCTGGCAATGCTGCCCGGAAAACCGGTGAGCACCGCCGCCTGCAACTGCCCGATGTCGATGCCCAACTCCAGGGCATTGGTGGCCACCACCGCCCGCACCTGGCCCGACCGCAGCCCGGCCTCGATCTGGCGACGCTCGCTGGGCAGATAGCCGCCGCGGTAGCCCCGCACGGCCTCGCTCTCCCCGCCCTGCCGGCCGTAGGCCTCGCGCAGATAGGTCAGCAACAACTCGACCCGCAGCCGCGAGCGGGCAAAGAAGATCGACTGCACCCCCGCCGCCAGCAAACGCTCGCCCAGCCGTTGCGCTTCCAGCAGGCTGCTGCGGCGCAGACCCAGCTCGGCGTCCACCAGCGGCGGGTTGTAGAACAACAAGTGTTTCTCGCCCGCAGGGGCGCCGTTCTCGGCCACCAGCGTCGCCGGGGCCTCGATCAGCCGTTCGGCGTGTTGGGCGGGATTGGCGATGGTGGCCGAGGTGAGGATGAAGTTCGGCGCCGAGCCATAGAAACGGCAGATGCGGCGCAAGCGGCGCAGCAGATTGGCGGTGTGAGAGCCAAAAACCCCGCGGTAGGTGTGGATTTCATCGATCACGACCGTGCGCAGCCCCTGGAAGAAGGCCGCCCAGTTGGTGTGGTGCGGCAGGATGCCGGTGTGGAGCATGTCCGGGTTGCTGAGCACCAGCCGGGCGCCCTCTCGTATCCGTTTGCGATGCCCCTGCGGCGTGTCGCCGTCGTAGATCGCCAGGCCCGGATCGACCGGCAGCGCCTCGACCAGCCCCCTGAGTTCGGCCAACTGGTCTTGGGCCAGGGCTTTGGTGGGGAAGAGGTAGAGGGCGCGGGCGGCAGGGTCGGCCAGCAGGGCGTGCAAGACCGGCAGGTTGTAGCACAAGGTCTTGCCGGAGGCGGTGGGCGTCACCGCCACCACGTTTTCGCCGGCCAGGGCGGCGGCCACGGCCTGGGCCTGATGGGTGTAGGGCAGATGGATGCCACGCGCCCGCAGGGCCGCTGGCAGACGGGGGTCGAGGCCGGCCGGGAAGGGGGCGTAGGAGGCAGCCCGCGCCGGCAACCGCTCCCAGGCCGTGATCTGGCGCAGGAAGCCGGGGTCGAGTTGGAGGTCGCGGAGCAGGCTATCAAGAGACATCGGCTGGCCGGCCGCCATTGTGCGCTGCCACGGTCGATGGCGTCAACTCTGTTGCCAGGCAGCATCGTCGCCGCGACGCAGCGCCGCCTCCCAACCCAACATGGCCTGTTTGCGCGTGTGCCCCCAACGGTATTCGCCCACCACGCCGCTTTTGCGCAGCACGCGATGGCAGGGGATGAGAAAGGCGACCTGGTTGGCGGCCACAGCCGAGGCGACGGCGCGGGTTCCCGCTGGCTGGCCGATGGCATGGGCCACGCCCTCATACGACAACGCATGGCCGCTGGGGATGCTGAGCAGCGCCTCCCAGACCTTGATCTGGAAGTTCGTGCCCTGGAGAAAGAGCGGCAGGGTGCGTGGAGGCAGTTGGGGAGAGGAATCGCCGGCCGGGAAGATGGCGTCGATGTAAGGCTGAGTGACGGCAGGTCGCTCGTGCAGTCTTGCTTCGGCCCAGCGCCCGCCCAGAGTGGCGATCTCATCCTCACGGCCACCCTCTCCAACAAAGTTGAGGGCGCAGATGCCGCGGTCGGTGACGGCGATGAGGCATTCGCCAAAGGGCGTGTCGTGAAAACCATAATCGATGACCAGCCCGGCGCCCTTTTGCTTGTATTCGCCCGGCGTCACGGCGTCGATGGTGACGAGGAGATCGTGCAGCCGGCCGGGGCCAGAAAGCCCGCTGGCATAGGCGGCGTCGAGCACGCTGTGCGATTCGTCCAGCAGTTGGCGGGCATAGTCGGCGGTCAGGAACTGGAGAAAGCGTTTGGGGCTGATCCCGGCCCAACGTTTGAACAACCGTTGCAGGTAGTAAGGGCTGAGATGGAGATGGGCGGCCAGGTCTTCCAGGCTGGGTTGTTGGGTGAAGTTTGCCTCGAGATAGCGGATGGCGGCGGCGATGGTGTCGTAGTCGGTGGACATGGGTTGGTTCTCGCTGGGTTTTCGCCATTCTGGTCCGTCCTGGCGTTGGGAGTGGGCGGATTGGGAGGATGGGCGGATGAATCTGGGTTTTCGCCATTCTGGTCCGTTCTGACGTTGGGAGTGGGCGGATTGGGAGGATGGGCGGATTGGGGGAAAGGGCGGATGAATCTGGATTTTCCCCATTCTACTCCGTCCGCCATGCCGCGGCCACCCGTTTCTTGCGCAGTTTGACGATGGACGATAGACGATGGCGAAATCCAAGTACTCCCATTCGTCCATCGCCCATCGTCCATGTTCATCTCAGTACGGCGTCCAATACAGGTCCCACCTCCCGTAATAGGCCCGGCCCGATTGCCACATCACCTGGCCCTGGCTCGAGATTTCGACGCGACGGTTGGGCGCCGTGAATCGCAGATGGGCATGGTTGTTATCCACGATGTCGTGGTCGATGCTCAGGCCCAGGGCGGCGTCTGCATCCACCGGCTTGCGGATGTTGAGCACCGATTCGGGCGAGGGTCGCGGCGGCGGGAAGAGATCGAACTCGACCGGGTCGCCAGGATAGACGCCGTTCACCCAGACGCGGGCGGATGTGGCCTGTCTGTTGTTGACCGTTTCGGTGCGGGAATAGGCCATGACCGAAGGCGGATGAATCTCGGAGCTGTAGGAATCATGACCGCAGTCGATGATCCACCGCCCGGCCGTAAACATCAGGTCGCCTTTGTGCGGCTCACCCCATTCGGGCGCGGTGAAGAAGTACTGCGCCCAACACCACTCGAACTCGATCTCCAGGGCCGTGCGGTTGTTGGCAAACAGGTTACGGTAGGGATGGAAGGGGCGCACATCGACGTTCCAATCCGAAGGCCAGGGGTGAAAACCGTCGTCATCGACGTAGCTCTCGAAACGGCATTCGTGCGAGAGAGGATTGTCGCGACCAGCGAGGTGTGAACTGCTTACTACGCCCATCAACGGCGTCATCACATAGTTGCCGCGGATGGCGGGCCATTCCAGCGGCCCAAATGGATAGGTCGTGCCTAGGCAGTATCTGTCTTCGGCGTTGTCGATGGGCGGTTCGGATGTCGGTGCTACAACAGTGCACGGCCCGTGGCTGCCACTGCAACCAAAGCCCTGCCAGATGGTGGGCGAGCCTGGCCCGATGGGTACGTCTTTCCAGTAGGCATCCGCCAGGTCGCCGCCCTGACGCTCGATCCACAGCTTGGGCGGCGTTCCCCGGATTTCGAGGGTGGAGGGGAGTAGCGAGGGCTGGTCGGGGCGGGTGAACTGCTGGAACAGCCAGGTTTGCATCACACCGACCGAGTGCGTGGGGTCGGCGATGGGCACGCCGGTGGCGGCCTCGCCGCCCAGTGTGTCGATGGCCTGGGTGAAAACGAGCGGCGTCCAATACGCGCCGGTAGGCAGATTGGCGTAGATCCGCCCGCCCGGAAACTCTTGCACACGGGCGCCGCCCGGCCCGCTCCTGGCCTCGGCAGTCGGGCAATCGAAATCGTCGAGCAGGTCGCCCAGGAAGATGTCGCCGGCCTGCATGGCCAGCCACTTGGCGAAGATGGGGCTGCGGATCTGGCGCGTCGTCCCGCCCTCAAGGACGATGGCCCCGCGTTCGTACACGGCCAGGGTGCAGTCGCCGGCCAGGTTGCCATAGACAAGCTGGCCGAAGGTCGCCGTCCCACCCTCGGCCGCAAACCGGGCGCGGATGGCCGCCGGCAGATTGGTGAAGCTCACCGTGTCGCTGCCGTTGAGCGCGCCGATGTTCTCGGCCTCCATGGTCACGGTGGTGGGACCAGGCCACAGACTGAGGTTGATGGCGAAGTTTCGCACGTTGCTCGAACCGCTCAGGGTGATGGGAAGGATGGTCGACGACGGTGTGCTGGAGCCGGGCCGGATGCCGCGCCGGACGGTAGCGCGGGCGCTGGGATATAGCTTCTCGCCCGACACCGTCCCTTGCACGGTGATGCTGGCGGCATCGAGTTGGGCGTTGTCGACGGGGGTGTTGATCTGCACCACTGGCGGCACGGTGGGCACGGGTTCGGGCGCTTCGCCTTCGAATTCGAGGTCGTCGATGGTTTCGAAGAACGATGTATCACCCTTGAATTCGACCCTTACAATCAACGGCTGCGGCGTCGTCACTTCGAACATGGTATTGACGCCGAAATTCACCAGTTTGGGGCCGTCTTCGGCCACGAGCACGCCATTGGCATCGTACGCGCGCATCACATGCGGCCACGGTGCATCATTGGAGTTCATTTTGCCCGCATACAGCCGCACGCGCTGCTGTTTGCTTGTGAACTCCATGATCAGGGGGCCGGTATCGAATTCGTCTCCAGGATCGCTGGAAAGTAGCACCTGGTCGCCAGAATGGGCCTGGGTATGTGTATCGATGTACGAGTTGAAGAAGATCACCCCGCGCGGGCCATACTGTGTGGTGACTATCGTTCCAGGCGGCAAATCTTCGAAGTTGAGCACGGTGACGTTGGGGATGGCGGGCGCTGGGACGAAGCGCGCCATCGCCGGGACGCCGACGATGAATAGCAGCGACAGGCAGGCCAGGAGAAGGGTGCGCACACGGGCGCTGGCAAGGTAGCGTTTCATCGTATCCTCCTATTCTTCTTCTTCTGGGCCGGCGTCTTGGGCGTTGAGGTCGAGCACACCAACGACGAGCTTGATCGCCACCGGCGCCGCGCTCCGGTTCGTCACCCGCACGGTGGCGCTGCCGGGCGTGTTGAAGATGGTGCGGGCGAGTAGGGCGCCGTGGTCGGGCGGCGTGGCATAGGCATCGCCGGCGGCGACGGTGGCGCCGTTGCGCAGCACTGCCATCTCCATACCGGTCAGGGTTCCCGTCCACAGCGAATGGGCCAGCAAGACGACCGCTGTGCTGAAATTCACCGTCAATTCGTGCGACTGGTTGGGCGGCAGCGTCAGGTTGGGGCCAATGGTCCAGACGGTCTCCTCCATCAGGGCGTGGGCGCCTTTGAGTCTGGACTCAGGCGGGGCGGGCGGGGCCAGGCTGAGTTGGGTGGGGTCCAGGCGGCCGGTCTGCAAGATCGGATCCTCGGCGGTGGGGTGATCGCCCGGCGATTCCTCCTCGTGGACAAGCGCCATCGGGCCCGCAGCAACCGAGGGCAGATAGGCGGCCGGGTGCAGCACCGCCGCGCCTCCTCCCAGCCAGCCTCCGGCCAGACGATAACGGCCGCCGCTCACCACCTCGGCGTCGGGCTGGCCGATGGCGCCGATCAGAACGAAAGGCCCACCGCTGCTGCCGCCGCCCCCGGCATCGACCGTCCACCAAGAAAGGTCGAACGGCCCTGCCTGCGGCTCACGACCGCCCTGCGCCAGCGCGACGCCAACCACAACCAGGCCCACGGCCAGGGCCAGGAAAAGGCGTCTCATGGCCGGCCTCCATCTTGCTGCTTCGCCAGTTGGGCCACCATCGCTTCCAGCGCGGCAATGCGAGCTTCCAAGTCGGCGTTCTCGGCCTTCAGAGCGGCGATCTCGCCCTCCTGCTCGGCCCGCAGTTCTTTCGTGGCCTCGATCAAGAGGGCTGCCATGCGGCCATAGTCCACCGCCCGATAGCCATCCTCGCCCCAGGTTGTCACCAATTCGGGGAAGACGGCCTCGACATCCTGGGCGATGACGCCGATCTCGCGATGGCTTGTAGCCCGCCCCATGGCCTGATAGCGCCGATTCCAATCGAACGAGACCACCCGCACCGCCTCCAACCGATCCAGCACGCCCGTCACGGGGAGGATGTTGGTCTTGAGACGGGCGTCGGACGAGGTGGGAAAGCTGGAGGCATGGGCCGCGCCGGCCACATCGAGCTTGAAGGCCGGGCTTTCGGTGCCAATCCCCACCCGCCCCGATGTAGGCTGCATGATCGTATTGCCGCCGTTGGCATAGACAAAGAGGTCGGCGTTGGTGGCGTTGACGTCGACGTTGTTGCCATCCACGCGCAGGTCGAGGATCTTGCCGCCGCTGCCCACCACATTGCGCACACGGATGCGGTTGCCGACCACATCCAACTTGTAGCCGGGCGCGGTGGTGCCGATGCCGACGTTGCCGCCGCTGGTGAAGACGTTGGGCAGGGCCAGCGCCTGTGGGGCGGGCGTCAGCGCCTGCCGCGGCGTGAGGGCGGTGTAGGCGCCGCTGCTGCTGCCCGGCCGCACCTGCACTTCCAGGTAGCGCGCCTCGCCGGTGAAGACATTGCCGAAATCAAGCGGGACCGAGAACAGGCCATCGGCCACGGCAATGTCGTTGCGAGCGACGGTGTTGCCCACCTGGCTGCCGTTGGCGGCGTCGTAGAGCAGAAAACGGAAATCATAGACGCCGTTGGCCGCGCTGCCGCCGTCGGTCAGGCGCCCCTGGTAGGTGAAGGCCGTGCCCAGAGCGACCTGGGCCTCGGTTTCGCCATCGGGGCCTGAGCCTTGCCCGGCCGCAGCGGTGGCGATGAAAACCATCGCCAGAGACAAAAGGAAAAAGATCGCCAGCTTGCGTTGCATTGGAAAGCCTCCTTGAACGATGTGTGTGGTGTGTGGATGCAAAAAGCGCCGCCCAGCCGAAACGCTGGCGTCGCGATGAGTGCTCGGTTGTTCCCACCAGTACAGCTAGCCCCAAAAATGTTCACGGATTATAGTCATAGTTCATGTAACCGCCAAAGGGGACGTTTCCCGCCCTTGAACTGAGTTGAATCGTGAAGGACGATAGACCAGGGACGATGGACGAAGCAGTCTGCGTGATGAAGAAAGCGCCAGCGTTTTCAAATCCGCCCGGGTTGAGCATCACACGGTGTGTCCCCTATAATCCTCCCATCCGCACCGCCTACACCATTCGCACGTAGGCGTGCTCACTCCTCACGATTCACGGAACCCGGAACACGGAACACGTTTCACGCATTCGCACGTAGGCGTGCTCACCCCTCACGCTTCACGGAACACGCAACACGGAACACGGAACCCGCAACACGGAACCCGTTTCACGCATTCGCACGTAGGCGCGCTCATTCCTCACGCTTCACGTTTCACGCCTCACTTCCCCATGCCCGACCCCACCCTTGCCCTCGCCACCAAAATCGCCACCGTCCATCACCGCCTGGGCGACCTCTACGGCTATCCATCCTGGCAGCCGCTCGGCCAGCCGGCCATCGACGAGTTGATCGGAACCTTCCTCAGCCAGAACACATCCGACGCCAATGCCTCCCGCGCCTTCGCCAGCCTGAAAGCCGCCTACCCCACCCCCCAGGCGGTGATGGACGCCCCGACCGGGGAACTGGCCGCGATCATCCGCTCCGGCGGGCTGGCCCAGCAGAAGGCCCCGCGCATCCAGGCGGCGCTGCGAGCCATCTACAACGAGCGGGGGGACTTCGACCTGGACTGGCTGGCCGAACTGCCGGTGGACGAGGCCCGCGCCTGGCTCGTCCGGCTGGATGGCGTCGGCAACAAGACCGCCTCGATCCTGCTTCTCTTCGGCTTCCAGCGCCCGGCCTTCCCCGTCGATACCCACGTCCACCGCCTCAGCCGCCGTTTGGGGCTGGCCCCGGCCACTGCCAGTCCCGACAAGGTCATGCGCCTCATCGAAGACCACGCCTCCCCCGCCAGCTTCTATCCCCTGCACCTCAACCTCATCCGCCACGGGCGGGCGGTGTGCAAGGCCCAGCGACCGCGCTGCCCCGAATGCGTGTTGGCCACTATCTGCGATTGGCGCCGGGCGAATCCCCCTTAGTTTCTACGAACTTCGGGCAGAGGATGCCCAAGTCGCAAGCCCAACACGATCCACCCCTCTAGCACCTCCTGCAGCTCCGTGCGACACATCTCCAGGCTATCCGAATTGGCGTACACACCCTGAAAGCCTGGGATTTCGCCATAAAAACTCTCATCGTCGAGAATTTCGTAACGTGCCTGTCGCATTGCTTGTGAAATGTACTCAGTTAACATAGTTTGCTCCTCAATAGCGTAGGCCTTTATTGCACTTGACCATTGCTGATCATATCACACCACTCGGATTCACCTCAATCATAGTGATATTTACAGGTAATGACGCGTCGCATAGTGCCTGTTATATCTCAACTTCAATAAGGTTCACATTGCTGTTGACATGAGCAATCGAACGTAACAAACGGTCTCTATTTTTTTCTGATCGCAACAGATAATCCGTTTCGTCAAACTCAGAAACGTAACTGCTCAGCCTGTCTGGATTGTTGCCACGAATTGCACGAATTTGACGAATTTTGCTTGTGATCATTCGTGTAATTCGTGTAATTCGTGGCAGAGGCTAAGTAGTTACTCAGAAACAACGATTTCTAGCGATTTGCCTTTGAAGAGCATTTTCAAGGCCTCCAAGAAATCGCTGTTCAAATCGTCTGCTTCTAAATGATAGACTGTGTACATGAGTCACCTCAAATGCTCGCTCTTGCCGCAGGCTGTGACTGCGCGACCGGCGGAATCAACAGCCGTTCCATCATAGCACACCACCTGATCGCTGCCAAGCGTCAGCGCCAGCCCCTCTTCACCTGCCCGTGATTCTTCCTTCCCTCCGCCACCTCGTCTTCCTTTGGCTCGCCGCCGCCTTCATCCTGGCAGGCTGCGGGGCGACGGCGCCATCCCCCTCGCTCGTGGCCCCCACACGGGTGGTTGTGGTCGAGGCCAGCCCGACGAGCGCGCCCACCCACACACCTACCTCCTCGCCTTCCCCCACACCCACACCTTCCCCCACCGCCTCTCCCACCCCCACCATCACCCCCACCCCCACCGCAACCCCCGGCCCCACCCCCGATGGCAACCTGCGCACGGCCCGCGTCCCCATCCTGATGTACCACTACATCTCCCAGCCGCCGCCCGACGCCGACATCTACCGCCAGGACCTCTCGGTCGATCCAGAGACCTTCGCCGCCCACCTGGATTATCTCAAAGCCGAGGGCTACACCACCATCTACCTCAAGGACTTGCTCTCGCACCTGGCCACCGGCGCGCCCGACCTGCCGGCAAAACCCGTCCTCCTCACCTTCGACGACGGCTACGAAGACATCTACCTCAACGCCTTCCCCGCCCTGGCTCAGCGCGGCATGACCGGGACCTTCTTCATCATCACCGACTTCGCCACCCAGGACCGGCCGGGCTATGCCGATTGGCCGCAACTGAGCGAGATGGCCGCCGCCGGCATGGAGATCGGCTCGCACAGCCGCGACCATCCCAACCTGGCCGGGAAAGACCTGGACTATCTGGTGTGGCAGGCGCTGGGCAGCAAAGAAACGATTGAGGCTCACACCGGCGCCCATCCCCGCATCCTCGCCTACCCGGCCGGTTCCTACGACCAGCTTGTGATCGACGTCTTTCGCTCGGCCAACTACTGGGGCGCCGTCACCACGCAGCAGGGCGTCATCCAGCGCAGCGACAAGCCCTTCGAACTCAAGCGCGTCCGCATCCGCAACACAACCGGCGTCGAACAATTGGCCACTCTGCTGCAAGCACCCTGGGAGGAATAGAACTTCATGCGCGCCCACTATCTCCAACACGTCGCCTTCGAAGGTCTGGGCAGCATCGCCGCCTGGCTCGACGCCGCCGGCTACGCCACCAGGGGCGCCCACCTCTACCGCGCTGCCAATCTGCCGCAAGCGGATGACTTCGACCTGCTCATCATCATGGGTGGGCCGATGAGTGTGCACGATGAGGCCGACTTCCCCTGGCTGGCAGCGGAGAAACAGCTGATTCGCCAGGCCATCGCCGCCGACAAAGCGGTGTTGGGCGTTTGCCTGGGCGCCCAACTGATAGCCGCCGCCCTGGGCGCGCCCGTCTACCGCCACCACTTCAAAGAGATCGGCTGGTTTCCCGTCTTCCGGGCGGGGCCGGAGGATGGTTCGGTCTTCCACTTTCCGCCGCTGGCGCAAGTCTTCCACTGGCATGGCGACACCTTCGACCTGCCCCCCGGCGCCATCCACCTTGCCCGTAGCGAAGGCTGCGAAAACCAGGCCTTCCAGCTCGGCGAGCGGGTGATCGGGCTGCAATTCCACCTGGAGACCACGCCAGAGGCAGTGCGAGACATGATCGCACACGGCCGGGCCGAACTGACGCCCGCCCGTTTCGTCCAAACCGAGACGGCCATCTTGGCGGCCCCGCCGGAGCGACAGCGAACGACCAACCGCCTGATGGCCGACGTGCTCGCCTACCTGGATGACGCCGGCCGCCGGCGACCCCGGCAACCATGAACCCCACCTTCCCTTGCCATCTCCGCCGGCAGCGCCGCCGGCCCCTGACCTCCCTGCCATGACCCCATCCCCAAGCCAACGCACGATCGGCCTTCTCGCCATCGGCGTGCCCTGGTTCGACACCGAAACCGCCAACCGGCATCTGGGCGTCACTCGCCGCTTCCTGGCCGGGCGCTGGCAAGTGGTGGGGCCAGAACAGCCAGTGACCGATCTGGCGGCGCTGGACGCAGCCATCGACAGCCTTCGCTGCGCCCGCATCGACGCCCTGCTGCTGCAAATCGCCACCTTCCCCGATGGCGAAGCGCCGGCTCGTCTGGCCGGCGCCATCGACGCCCCCTTCATCATCCATTCCCTGCCCGAACCCGACCCGGCCCGGCGCATCTCGCTCAACAGCCTCTGCGGCGCCAACATGACCGCCTACACCCTGGCCGCCCTCGGCGCCCGCTATGGCTTTGTCCACGGCGACCCGGCCACGGCCGAGGTGCAGCAAGCCTTGCGCTCGCAGCTCGACGCCGCCTCGGCCCTGGCCCGGCTTGCCTCCACCCACATCGGGCTGATCGGCTTCCGCGCCCCCGGCTTCTACCCCTGCGCCTTCGACGAGCTGCAACTGCGACGGGTGTTGGGCGTCGGCATCGACCATATCGGCCTCAACGAGCTAAGCCGCCATCTTACTGAGGGCGCGCGCCGCCCCGCCCCGCGCTCCCGTTTCCCCCTCATCGCTGGCGGCGAACTCCCGGACGCAGCCGTCGAGCGCATGGAGCAGTTCTACGGCGCCCTCACCGCCGTCGTCCGCGCCAGCGGCCGCCAGATCATCGCCATCAAAGACTGGCCGGAGTTCTTCGACGCTGAAATCGCCGGGGGTTTCTGGCCGGCCTTGGGTTGGATCCAGGAAGATGGCGTCGTACTGGCGCCGGAGGGCGATGTCAACGCCGCCGTGACGATGGCGATCGAATATTTCCTCACCGCTTCGACGCCCACCCTGGTGGACATCAGCGCCTGGGATGACGCCGCCTCGACCCTGACCCTGTGGCACTACGGCGGGGCCGAGAGCCTGGCCCGCGACCCCGACGAGATCCGCTATTGCGAGTGGGGCCGCGAGGTGGAATTCACCTTCAGGCCGGGGCGGGCCACATTGGCGCGGCTCGGTCTGCACCGGGGCGAGTTGCGGCTACTCTCCATCGCCGTGGAAATGCTGGACGAGCGGGTGACGCTGCGCCGGGCGGCCGGTCTGGCCCGCACCTTGCACCGCCCGGCCGGCCAGGTCGTCCGCCAGATGATCGACGAGGGCTGGGAGCACCACCCCTGCCTGGTCTATGGCGATGTCGGGGCCGAGTTGGCCGCCATCGCCCGGCTGGCGGGGATCCCGTACACCGCTCTCTGAACCGGGCATGGCTGCAAGCCAGAGCATGAGCTACGATGCCATTGTCGTCGGGGCCGGCTATATCGGCTGCTCGGTGGCCTACCATCTGGCGGCGGCGGGGCTGCGCACGACGTTGGTCGACCGCGGGGGCGTGGGTGCAGGCGCCTCGCGGGCGAATTACGGCAACATTCAGATCCAGGACGCCGAACTCGACCACAGTCTGCCGCTGCTGCAGGCCGGGCGAGCAGCCTGGGACCAGGTGGAGGCAGAACTGGGCGATGTCGGCCGCCGTCCCCTCGGCGGGCTGTTGCTGATCGAGAACGAAGCCCAATGGCAGATCATGGCCGGTCGCTTGCCCCGGCTGCACGCGGCCGGGATTGCCGCCGAACTCGTCCCCGCCGCCCATCTGCCCGAAATCGAAGCCCTGCTCGACCCCACCACCGTCCTCGGCGGCTGCTATCACCCGCACGAGGGCCAGATCGACCCCTTCCGCCTGCTGCAAGCCTTTGTGCGAGGTGGGCGCCGGCGGGGAATGGCCCTGCATCTCGGCCTCGACGTGACGGACATCATCGAACGGGACGGACGGGTGCAGGGGGTGCGCACCGGCCAGGGCGAGCTGAGCGCCGGGGCCGTGGTGCTCTGCACCGGCGCCTGGACGCCTGCCCTGGGCGAAGGGCTGGGCCGGTGCTGGCCGGCCGCGCACGTACACGGCCAGGCGCTGGTCACAGAGGCCGCGCCCGGGCTGCGCCTGCACAATCACATCGCCTCCGCCGCCTTTTTCGAGCAGGCGCACGAGGGCGGCGAGGCGGACGAGGCAGTGCTGGCCATCGCGCAGACGGCGCACGGGCATTTTCTGTTGGGCGAGGCCGCTCGTGTGACCGCCGACCTGGGCAAGGGCGCCACAGAGGGCGGGCAGCGGGCCATCGCCCGGCTCGTGGGCCGCCATTTTCCGGCCCTGCGCGGGCTGCGCGTCCTGCGCGGGTGGGCGGCGCCGGTCGCCTTCACGCACGATGGCCTGCCGCTGTTCGGCCCTGTCCCCGGCATCGAGGGGCTGATCCTGGCGACAGCTTTCAAGTCCACGGTCATCGTCACGCCGCTGGCCGGCCGTATCGTGACGCAATGGGTGTTGCACGGCCGCAGCGATCTCGACCTGGCGGCTTTCTCGCCCGACCGCGACGATCAAGGTGCGACGCACCTGGCAGGTGCGTCGCACCTCCACTTGCAACCATGAAGACTCCCAGCGCCGATGTGATCGTGGTGGGCGGCGGCTTTGCCGGGCTGGCCATCGCCTGGCAACTGGCGCGGCGCGGGGCCAGCGTGCTGCTGTTCGAGGCCGGCAGCCTGGGAGGGGGCGCGTCTGGCGCTTGTGCCGGCCGGGCGCAGGTGGCCGAAGGCCCGGCTGGCTCGCACATGGATTGGGTGCTGGCCGGACTCGCCCGGCTGGAAGGGCTGGAGGAGGAGCTTGGCTGTTCGTTCGAGTGGCGGCGGCTGGGCAACCTCATTCTGATCGAGCACGAGCGGCACTGGCAGCAGTGGAACGACCAGGTGGCCTATCTGGGGCAGCGCGGCGTACAGGCCGCCATGCTTGGCCCGGCCGACCTGGCCGAAGCCGAGCCGCTGCTGGACGCTGGCCGCTGGCTGGGCGCGGCATGGTGCCTGGAAGGGCATCTGAACCCGCTCAAGCTCGTCCATGCCTATGCCGCCGCCGCCCGCCGCTGCGGGGCCGACCTGCGCCAACAGACGCCCGTGACCGGGTTCAGGCAGGCGGCCGGGCGTGTGACCGCGGTGGAGACGGCGCAGGGGGTCTTTTCGGCGGGGGCGGTGGTGGTCACGGCCGGGGCCTGGACGGGCGCTTTGCTGGCCCGGGCCGGCGTGCATCTGCCCGTGCAGTTCACCCACGCCGAGGCCGTCATCACCGAGCCGTTGCCGCCGCTGCTGCACAATCATGTTGGCCTGGCCGATTTCTACGAGACCATCCACCATGCGTCGCGGGCGGTTTCCATCGGCGTCGCCCAGCAGTTGAACGGGACACTGCTGGTGACGGAGGCGGTGGCAAGGACCCCGACCATTCATCGGGCGAACAGTGATTGGGGCGTCCCGGCCATCGCCCGCGACCTGCTGGCGCTTGTTCCGGCCCTGGCCGACGTGCGGCTGGTGCGGGCATGGGCGGCGGCCAGCCCCTTCCTGCCTGACGAGCAGCCGGCCATCGGCCCTGCGCCCGGCCTGGACAACCTTTTCGTGGCCACGTGCTTTCACCTCACCATCCCCACGCTGCCGGTGCTGAGCGAGGCGCTGGCGGGCGTCGTCCTGGGCGAGGGGGGCGATATCGATCTGGGTCCGTGTGATCCGGCGCGGTTTGGCGACAGGTAATTCTCGATTGGACCTGTGTTGGGATGGGGAGACGTAGGGAGGGAGAGACGGAGAGAGGGAGGGACGCAGGGAGGGGGGAGGGGACATGACGCCGAATATGATCCAGATCATAGCGGGCGGTAGAAAAGTCGGATAGAATCGGAAGCAAAGTCAATCCCCCGGCGGAGCGTCTTTTTCTCTCTTCTCGCCTCTGTGGCGCCCCAGGTTTTGGGCCGTCGATTTCTAGATCGAGGTGCATATGTTCACCCCCCCCCATCGTAGTTTAGCCTACATTGTCAATGGGTTGATCGTGATCAGTTTGATTGTGGGTGGCCTGACGCCGGTGCAGATGGCGCAGGCGGCCGAAGCTGGCAAGGCGGCCGCAGAGCCGGCCCTGAGCCGCAACCCCGAACAAAGGGAGGAGATAGCCAGAAACACCGCGGCCATAGTGAAGTCGTCGAGTTCACCTATGCCGACCGGGACGACCTGCCGTCGAGCTGCAATCCTTTCGACT
>JAIBAP010000051.1 GCA_019695115.1 Caldilineales bacterium
CGCCGTCGTAAACGGCATCCCTGACCTCATTCCTCATCCTTTTCTATCGCTTTTGTAAGGTTCAGAACCGCAATACCGAAATCGCGGCGCTTCAACTCGTCACCGAGTTACCGGAAACTAAAGTAAAGCTGATCGTTGTATTTGAACCATAGCATACCGCCCCGCTCGAAAGGCTCCCAGGCCGCCCAGGTCATCGTCGATGTGCCCTGCGCGCACCCCAACCGACCCTGAGCATAAGCCCCCGCCAGCGACGGATCGACGCCGATTGCGCAGACCGGGGGAACGGGGGTTTCTACGACCGCCACCTGCGCCAGCGGCAGCTCCGCTTCGATGTACTGGGCAGCAACCCAGCCCCGCAACCCGCCAGCCGTCTCTACCCAAAGCCAATCACCAGCGTCGTTGCGCCCCAACAAATGCACAGTCTCGCCTGCAGCCAGCTTGCCCAGGCTGGGGAAGATCGCCCCCGCGCCGGCGCGCAAATTCAAATCGTCGGCCGTCACCCGGCCAAATGGCTCCGGCGTAGGGGCGGGCGTGTCGGTGGGCAGGGGGGGAGGCGTGTCGGTGGGTGGAGCCACGGCTGGCGCTGAAGCCGCCGCGACGGTAGGGCGCGGCGTTGGCCTGACCGGAGTAGGTTGCTCCGGCGTCTCGATCTGCCCGGCAGGCACTGACCCTGCTCTGAGAGTGGGTTCAAGCTCTAAAGACGGGCTTCGGAACAGCAGGGCCGCCAGCACGATCACCAAAACCAGCCCGGCAGCCAGGCCGCCCCACAGCAGAGCGCGGTGGTTAGCTTTGGGCGGAGCCGACGCTAACGTCATGATGCGCCCAGTCATGGCCGCTTGCAGCGCCCGCGCCATCTCTCCGGCGGAATGGAAGCGCTGCGCCGGGTCTTTAGCCAGCGCCCGCGCCATCACCGCCTCCACTGCGGACGGCAGATCAGGAACGAAACTGCGCAGCGGCGGCGGCGCTTCGTGCACCTGTTTGTACAACAGCGCCGGCGTGTTATCGGCCTCGAAGGGCACGCGCCCTGCCAGCATTTGATAAAGCACCAGCCCCAACGAGTAGACGTCGCTCGCCGGCCCTACCGGCTTCCCGCTTGCCTGCTCCGGCGACATATAGGCCGGCGTGCCCATCATCATCCCCGACTGCGTGAGCTGCGCCCCCGTCAGCGCCTTGGCGATGCCGAAATCCATCACCGTGGCGTGATCACCTGGCCCCACGAATATGTTGGCCGGTTTGATGTCGCGATGCACCAGCCCCTGCGCGTGGGCATAATCCAGCCCCGCCGCCACCTGACCCACGAGATGCGCCGCTCTTGCCAAAGGCAGCCGTCCCACTCGCTGGATCAGGCTATGCAACGACTCGCCTTCCAACTTCTGCATGACGATGAAATAGACGCCGTTCTGTTCGCCCACGTCGTAGATGGCGACGATGTTGGGGTGATTCAAGCGGGCGGCGGCGCGGGCCTCGTGCAGAAAACGCTGGACGAGGGTCTTGTCGTAGGTGAATTCCGGCGGCAGGACTTTGATGGCGACGTTGCGGCCCAGCGAGGGCTGGTAGGCTTCGTAGACGATCGCCATGCCCCCGCGTCCCAACTCGCGCAGGATTTGGTACTGGCCGAGGCTCTTACCGTTCAGTTCGCTCATTGCACGCTCTCACTTACAGTTGGCGTTGGGATCAGAACCAGGAGGCATATTGGGTTCGAAATAGAACAGCCGCGCTTCCGACTTCTGGCTGACCCATCGGCCATCGGCCTTGCAAACGACCACAACCTCCCACCGATGAGGCCGAATGTCCCATCTGATCCAGGGCACCTCTTTGTTGATATCGACCACAACCGAGTTCCCGCTGACGCGTTTGACAGCATTACGCACCTGTGGCTGACCGGCGTTATCGGCCCAGATGTGCAATTCGAACACCTCGCCACTCTGCAAGCCTTGCGCCCAATCCCACGAGAAAAGGACGGGGCCACTACAGGTAAGGTCGGAGCGAGGCGAACGCAAGCTGACGCCCGGCAGCGAATCCTTCGCCCGGCAGGCGCCTCCGCCACCCCCACCGCCTCCACCGGCAGCCGTAGTTGGCGTCGGTGGCGCGACCACGACCTGCACCTGGTCCAGGTCGCCCTGCGCCTGCACATATTGGGCGCCGGCGTTGATCCAACCAGCGCCGCCTTGAAACTCGATCTGCCACCAGCTCCTGTCTGGGCTGCGTCCTGTGATGCGGTAGTTCTGGCCCCTACCAGCCGCGCCGATTCTGGCGTAGTTCGTGCCAGGGCCACTGCGGACATTCACCGAATTGCCAACGACGGTCAGGCTGGCAATCCTGGCAGGCGCTTTTGTCGGTGGTCGGGTGGCAGTAGCGCGCGGGACGAGGGTGGAGGTGGGCGGTTGAGGCGTGGCGGTCGGGCCAGACGCGACCACAATCGGAACTTTGGCGATATCCCCCTGCACCTGGACGAGATTGGCCGCTACCCACACCGGGTCGCCGTTCACACAGCATATCTGCAGCCAATCGCCATCGGAAGTGCGACCCAGCAGCTTTTTCACTTCGTTAGCCTTGAGTAGACCAACCTTTCCGTATGCCGGTCCCGGCCCGGCATACACGCTTACATCCTGGTCGCTGATGACCTGAGCCTGAGCTGTTCCTGGCGCTGCCGTCGCTACTTCTGTCTCTGGACCTTGCTGCGTCGACCTGGTCGGCGCCGTAGGAGCGGCAGTTTCGGCACTTTCAGCTACAGGCGTCGTGGCAGGCGAGGGCGTCGGCCGGCCATTGCCGGCTGTGGTCGCGAGGAAGATGGCCAGAAACAGGACGACCACGGCAGCGGCGGCGGCGATGATAGCCCAGGATGGCAGCTTGCGGGCTGGCGCAACCACAGGAGGCGCACCCTTAGGCGCCAATTGTGTTTGGGCAGGGTTGTAAGCCGTGAATCTGCCCACGCTTTTCAAGGTGGCGGCAAACTCCGCTGCGGTGTGGAAGCGTTGCGCCGGTTCCTTCGCCAACGCCTTTGCCACCACGCCCTCGATGCCGGGCGGTAGATCGGGTGCAAATTGGCGCAGGGGCGGAACACTTTCATGGACGTGTTTGTAAAGCAACGATGGAGTGCTGTTGGCCTGGAAAGGCACGCGGCCGGTCAACATCTGGTAGGTCACCAGGCCGAGGGCGTAGATGTCGGAAGCAGGACCGGCCGGCTCGCCCTTGGCCTGTTCCGGCGACATATACTCTGGCGTGCCCATCATCGTCCCGGTTTGGGTCATCTTCGTCCCTTCTGCGGCCTTGGCGATGCCGAAATCGGTCAGGGTGGCGTGGTCGCCGGGGCCGACGATGATGTTGGCGGGCTTGATGTCGCGATGGACGATGTTGTGGGCATGGGCATAATCCAGCGCGGCTGCCACCTGGGTCAGGATGTAGCTCGCGCGCTCAGGCGGCAGCCGCCCCGCCTTCTGGATCAGGTTGTGCAATGACTCGCCCTCCAGCTTCTGCATAACGATGAAGTAGTAGCCGCCCTGCTGGAGCACATCGTGGATAGCAACAATGTTGGGATGCTCGAGCCGGGCGGAGGCGCGGGCTTCGTGCAAGAAACGCTGAATGAAAGACTTGTCGTGGGTGAATTCCGGCGGCAAGACTTTGATGGCGACCGTGCGCCCCAGCGAAGGCTGGTAGGCCTCGTAGACGACAGCCATGCCCCCGCGCCCGATCTCGCGCAGGATTTGATATTGGCCAAGGGTTTTGCCGGTGAGGTCTGTCATGGTGTGCTCCTCATAGAAGCAGCGTCCTTCATCACGAATGAGACGAATGGATGAATAGTACTACAACCGCATTTGGAGAAAAAGAGGAAAACACGAAGGCTCAAAGACCACAAAGGTGACACAAAGGCAGCGATAAATAACATTGCTTTGTGTTTTCTTTGTGATCTTCGTGTCTTTGTGTTAAGTACGGTTGTAGTAGCACGAATTGATTTTGGAAAGCAATTTTCGACTTGCTTATACCGCAATAATGCAGCACAGCGTGCGGGAACCTGCTTCCAGCAGGTTTTCACGGTAGCAGCCTGGCGGTTTCAACCCCAGGCGTGGTCGCTCGAACCCATCGCCATGAGCTGCCCACAGTCCGTTCAGTGTCGCGCGATCAGCATGGCGTCTGATAAAAATCAACCAGCTCCCGGATATTCGCCAAATCCGGGAAGGTAACGGCGAACTGCGCGCTGCGGATGCCGGGGCCTTTCAGCCAGATCGTATAGGGATTGACCGAAAGGGCGGTAACGTTGTAGCCGCCATCGGCAGCGATGGCGAACTCACGAACATACTGATTGCGGCCAGGCGGCCCTTCGATGCGCACAACGGCCCCGCGCGGGGCGAAGGGCTGGCCCTGCCGGTTGAAGACCACACCTCCCACCTCGGCGCAACAGCCTTTGTGTGGCTCGTAGTGGCGCAATTTGGGTTGAAAGCAAAGCGCTGGCGGTGGGGGTGGTGCTGAGGTAGGCGATACGACCGGCGTAGGCGTGCCTTCGACCCAGAGCGTCACTTCGGGCAGATCAACGCCATCCGGGTTCTGGAGTTCGATGCCCGGCTCGAAAATGGTGTTGTCGGCGTCATCATCGCCCAATGCGCCGGTGATGAAGTAGAATTTGTCCCCCACCTTTGCGTCCGCGGTCAAATCGAACGTAACGCCAGTCGTTTCATAAGCGCCCAGGACTTGCTCCCAGAGCGTCTGATCGTTTTGCACGATGCGCACGACGACGCCATTCCCGCCCTGCCCCGCCCCCGGTTCCTTGGCCGCCCGGCCAAAAATGTGCAGCGCACCGTCATAGGGGCTGGCCCACATACGCGCCACATCGTTGTAGGCGCTGGGATAGCTGCCCCGGTTCGACAGGCGCATCTCGGGATGATAGGCGGGGTCGTGATACCATTTGCCCGAGGCAACGTTCCACGGCATCGGCTTAAACTGAAGCGCCCCCGGCGAGGTGGACATCAAGTAGTACCAGTTGCGCTGGCCCTGCTTATCCGAGAAATCGCGTTCAGCTTGGGCCGCCAACACGGTACGAGCCGGCGCGGGGGTGGGCAAAATCGCTGCTGCCTGGATGGGATGTTCGGATCTCAGAAACTCGGTCGCCGCCCAGCCTGCCTGCTCTGGTCCGGCCTCGATACTGGCCCAGATCGCATCCATCGTGCGCCCGGTGATCGTCACTTGGGTGCTGGGCGCTAGCTTGCCCAGGACGAGATAACCCATCCCCGGTCCGGTGCGCACCCGCAAAGCGTCTTCCACCTCGACCACGGCCAGATGGGGGTTGGCCAACGGACAAGCGTTCAATCCCACCGCTGCTTCTGGGCGGTCGAAGGCCAGCTCCTGCGCCGCCGTATACTGTATCCGCCCCTCTTCGCTCGACCCAGCCTCACCCGAACGACACAGCGCCTCGCCATAGGCCAGATGAGCTTCGTAGAGTTTGTCAGCAACCTCGGAATGGGTGGGCGACTCGTCGTACAGTTCCTGCCAAAGCGCCACCGCCTGCGCATGATCGGCGGCGGCCGTTGCGGCCTGCGCCCTCTGATAGAGATCGGCGCGGCGCCTGCCCGTCTGTGCTTCGCTGTCGTTCGGGTGCTCTGCCAGCGCGCAGCCCCAGTAGCTCTGCGCCTCGGCCATGTCACCAACGCGCTCGGCCTGCCAGGCCAGGTTGAAACAGGCCGCAAAGCGCATCTCGCTCACCTCGGTCGCCCGAAAACCGGCATCGGCCGCATGCACACCCTCGACCAGCGCCAACGCCTCGTGCCAGGCGCCAGCCCCGATCTTGTCCTGCGCCTGCGCGAGTTGCATGGCCAGGGGAGCGGCTGGGGCGATGGTCGGCGTCGCCGGCTCGACCGTTGCAGCCTCGGTCACGGCCGGCGTCGGCGTGGCTGCGCCAGGGCGCAAGGCGTTCAGCGCCAGGGCGAGCACGATCACTGCAACCAAGCCTGTACCGACCGCGGCCAGGAGCGGCCAGCCAGTCTTGCGTTTTTGAGGAGCAGGCGTCTGGATGGGGAGGCGTGGTGAGGGCGCAGACTCGACCGGAGCGACGGCGATGGGGAGAGCGCCGGCAAGCGGGGTCCGGTCGCCGGTTGCGGCCAGCAGGGTGGCGGCCATCTCGCCGGCGCTCGTGAAACGGGCGGCCGGGTCCTTGGCCAGCGCCCGGTCGAGAGCTTGTTCCATCGCTGGCGACAGGGTAGGGAGGTAGCTTCGCACAGGCGCCGGACGCTCGTAGACTTGCTTGTAGAGCAGCGCCGGGGTGCTGTCAGCCTGGAAGGGCACGCGGCCGGTCAACATCTGGTAGAGCACGATGCCGAGTGAGTAGATGTCGCTGGCCGGGCCGACCGGCTTGCCGCTGGCCTGCTCTGGCGACATGTACTCCGGGGTGCCCATCAACATGCCCGACTGCGTCATCCGCGTTCCTTCCGCCGCCTTGGCGATGCCGAAATCGGTCAGGGTGGCGTGGTCGCTGGCGTCGACGATGATGTTGGCGGGCTTGATGTCGCGGTGGATAAGGCCGTGGGTATGAGCGAAATCGAGCGCAACGGCCACCTGCGCAACGATCTGTGCTGTTCGCGGCGGGGCGATGCGACCTGAGCGTTGGATCAGCCCATGCAGCGACTCGCCTTCCAACTTCTGCATGACGATGTAATATACGCCGTTCTGTTCCCCTACATCGTAGATGCTAACGATATTGGGGTGGTCGAGCCGGGCGGCGGCGCGCGCCTCCTGCTGGAATCGCTGGACGAAGGTGGCGTCGAAGGTGTACTGCGGCGGCAGGACTTTGATGGCGACCGTGCGCCCCAGCGAGGGCTGGAAAGCTTCGTAGACGACCGCCATGCCGCCGCGCCCGATCTCGCGCAGGATTTGATATTGGCCCAGAGTGGCGCCGATGAGATCACTCATGGTTGACTCTTGAAAAAGAGATAGGTCTGGCCGAGCCGGATTTCATCGCCATTGCGCAGCAAATGCACCTGCACGCGTTGACCGTTGACAAAGGAGCCGTGGGTGCTGCGCAGATCGTAAAGGACATAGCCCTCGCGCTGGCGTCTGATCTGGGCGTGGGCGCGGGAGATGAGGATATCGGACAGGGGAAGACTGTTGTGCGGGTCACGGCCGATGGCCAGGCCGTCGCCAGGGATAGCCACCTGCTGTTGCAAGCCGTCGGGGTGACGGATGTAGAGCAAAGCCGCTTTGCGTTTCAGAACGGGCAAGCCACCACGCCCGCGCAAGAGCGCAATCACGGCGATCACCAGGGCTACCAAAGCAAGGAAGGCCACCAGGGAGAGAAGCCAACCGGAGAATGAGCGCGCAGCTTCGACGCCCTGACGCGAAGAAACCAGTGCTTTGTAGTCCAGAATGGCTTCTGGCACGTCGCGGCCAAAGACCGCCACCTGCCAGAGACCGGGCAACGGATTCTTGACGATCAGATAGGCAAAACGGGCATAGGTGACCAGGCTGGCGTCGGGATAGCGTTCATCCACCCGGCGTCCTTTGGGATCGGTGACCACCAGATCAAGGGCGCTGCCTTTCCAATTCAGGGTGATGTAGAGATCGCTCTGCGTTTTGGGCACCTGCACCGATTCAGATGGGGTGGTCTCGCCCTGGCGTACCTGTCCCTCGAATTCGGCCAGGATCTGGCCCGTCGACTGATGTCGGATCTTGAGGTAGATGTTGTTCAGTTGATACGAGTCGGTGGCGTAATAGTACTCCCCGCAGCCAGAGGCGCTGGCAATGTCTCGCAACAACTGCTCATCCAGGGCGCCGGGATCGCCGAAACCCACGGTGTAGATGCACGTCCCCGCCTGCACCGCCTCGTGCACCGGGCCGGCCAGGATGTCGGCCGGCCCCAGCCCTTCGTTGGTCAGCCCGTCGCTGAGCAGGATCATGATGGGCGAGGCGCCGGTGGGGGCGTTACGCAGGAGATCATTGCCGGCCTGAATGCCGGCGCCGATGTTGGTGCCATTTTGTGGATAAAGGTTGCCGATAGCCTCTTTGACCAGGACGTAGTCATCGCTCAATGGCTGATCGACCCAGGCGCTGCTACTAAACGGGGCCAGCCCGACCAGATGCGCCACTCCCCCAAACTGGCTTTCCTGCTCCATCATCGAGACGATGTCGATCGCCGACTGCCTGGCCGACTCGATCTTGACCCCGCCCTGCCAGACATCGGCCATGCTGCCGGAAACATCGAACACCAGGGCAGTAGCCGTAGTGCTGGTGACGCCTACACTGCTGCGACCAGGCGCCGGCGTTGCGGCCGCGCCAATCGGCGCCGCGCGCAGGGCAGTTGGCGTGGACGCCAACGCAACGATTAGTGGTATTGAGAGAACAATTAGGAGCGATACTCGCCTATTTCTGAATTTTCGATTCATTCAGCTACCCATCGTACAGACAACGACCTGTCCAGTTCTGGGGATCTAGCGCGACCAGACCGGCGCCGTTGCCGAGCCCGAGCCCGCGAGCAGCAGACGCTGGTTTTGGCCGTCGGCGTCCATGACGAACAGATCCCAGTTCCCGATGCGTCCCTCGCGCGCCCAGATGATCTGCTGCCCATCAGGGGACCACGACGGCTGCTTGTCAGCGACATCATCGGTAGTCAGACGCCGCAACCCGCTGCCATCTGCAGCCATGACGCAGATCTCGTCGCCGTCGCGCTGGCACTCGAAGACGATGGCGACGCCGTCGGGCGACCAGACCGGCGCGAACTCGCGCCCGCTGCTGGTTGTCAGCGCTTGGGCCGGCCCGCCTGCGCTTGGCAGTCTGTAGATCTCGTAGTTGCCATCACGGTCAGATTCGAACACGATCCATCGGCCATCGGGCGACCAGCTTGGGTCGCCATCGAAGGCCGGATGCTTGGTCAGGTT
Source organism: Caldilineales bacterium (assembly GCA_019695115.1). GTDB lineage: Bacteria > Chloroflexota > Anaerolineae > J102 > J102 > SSF26. The sequence goes on from JAIBAP010000051.1 coordinate 8,859, forward strand.
GATCAAGCCAGCGCCATCCGCAGCCATCACAAAGACATCCACGCTTCCCTCCATGTCCGAGTCGAAGGCGATGCGCCGACCATCCGGCGACCAGACCGGGCCGGAATCCATGGCCGCGTTTTGGGTCAGATTGGCAGGGTTGTGGCCGAAACGATCCATGGTGAAGATGTCCATGAAGCCGGTACGGTCGGAGACGAAGGCCAGGAGCTGGCTATCTGGCGACCAGTGCGGCGCCCAGTCCTGGCCAGGGTTGTGCGTCAATCGCCAGCGACTGCGGCCAGATGGATCGGCTACATAGATTTCCCTGTCGCCATCCTGGTCGGACTCGAAGGCCAGCAGAGGGCCACTGGCGGGTGGCAGCGATGGCTGCGTCTCAGGAACGGCGCCCACGCCTGGCCAGACCAGCAGAAACGCCAAGCCAATCAGCAAGGCGAGAACCATACCACCGGCAATCCCCCAGGCGCGAGGAATGCGGAGTTGACTCCTGGTCGTGGTCGTCGTCCTGCCGCCGGCGCTCATCCCCGCCGCCAGGGCCTGGACGAAAGCCCCAGCGCTGCTAAACCTGCCTTCGGGCGGCTTTGCCAATGCCCGCATCACCGCCTTCTGCACGGGCTGCAGCACCGCGGCGGGCAACGGCGGCGGCGGCTCGTTCATGTGCGCCAGCATGATCGCCAGGGCATTGGCGCGCTCGTAGGGCAGTCGTCCCGCCAGCATCTGATAGGCGACGACGCCCAGCGAGTAGACATCGGAGCGCTGGTCCGGCTGGCGGATGCCCTGGGCCTGTTCGGGCGAGGCATAGGCCGGGGTGCCCACGCCGGCCCCGCTTTGGGTCAGCCGTGTGCCGCCGGCCACGCTGGCGATGCCAAAATCGCTGAGCACCACGCGACCCTCGCGGGTGAAGAGGATGTTGCTGGGCTTGACATCGCGGTGGACGACGCCCTGGCGATGGGCGTAGTCGAGCGCCGACGCCACCTGTTGCAGCAGCCGCACGACAGATGCTGGGTCGAGCGCACCGTTGCGGAGCCTTTGTTCGAGCGAACCGCCCTCGGCCAGTTCCATGGCCATAAAGAGCACGCCCTGCGACTGGGCGGCCTCGTAGAGTTGGATGATGTGAGGATGGCGAAGGCGGCGCATCACCTCCATCTCGCGCAGGAAGCGGCGCACGAATTCTTGCTGGTGGGCCAGTTCCGGCGACAGGGCCTTCAGCGCCACCGTGTAGCCCTGGCCTGTGTGCGCAGCCTGATAGACGGTGGCCATGCCCCCGCGCCCGATCTCACGCAAGATTCGGTAGGGACCGAGGGTTTGGCCGGTGAGGTCGGTCATGGTTCGGTCAAGTCAGGTGAACTTAAGGTGCGACGCAGTTCCGATCTCAAGGAGAGCGAGCGCAACGAAAACCAAGACCGACAACTCGCAGGCGGGGCGAGTTCCAGGAGCGCGTGGCAGCACGCACCATAACCGGGTTGCCGCTCCACGAGCCACCACGCAGTACGGGTCCTTGGCCAACACTAGGGCCGGTCGGGTTGCCGGCAGGTACTGACGCGTAGTAATTGACTTGATACCAGTCCGACACCCACTCCGACACATTCCCCGCCATGTCCAGAGCGCCATAAGGGCTGGCGCCGGCCGGATAGCTGCCCACGGACGCAGCGTTGCCAGAGCAATGAGCATAGTTGACCAGATCACATGTTGGCTTATCGTTTCCCCACGGATAGATGCGGCCGTCCATTCCCCGCGCCGCCTTCTCCCATTCCGCCTCGGTGGGCAGCCGTCGCCCGGCCCACTTGCAGTAGGCGCGGGCGTCGTCCCACGAAACCCCCATCACCGGTTGGCTGGCGCCGTTGTAGCTGCTATCGTTGGCGTAACTCGACTGCCGGCAGGCGCCAGCGCTGACGCAACGCCGGTACTGCGCGTTCGTTACCTCCGTCTTGTCGATCCAGAAGGCGCTCAGGTACACGCTGTGCTGCGGGCGCTCGTCATCGGACGCCTGGCTGTCGCTGGCAACGCTGCCCATCAGGAAGTCGCCAGCAGGCACGTATACCAAGTTCATGCCGTCTTGATCCGACACGATGGTCGAGCTATTGCCAAAGAACGAGGTAGAAGTTCGTGTAACAGGTGTATCGCCCGGCGGGCGATTCAGCGCCCACCACCCCAGTTGAATGATTACGACCAGCACCAGCACGCCCGCCAGCCACAACGGCCAACGCCATCGTTGGGGCTGCTTTCGCACCGGTGGGGGCGTGCGCGCCGGCCTGCCTGCACCCGCCGCCATCTGCCCGCGCAGCAAGCCTTGAATAAGCCCCACGGCGCTGGCGGGCCGCTGGCGGGGGTCCTTCGCCAGCGCTTGCAACAAGAGCGCAGCCGTCGGCGGCGACAGGTTGGGGTTGAAGCGTCGCGGGTCGGGCGGCGGCTCGTTGACGTGCTGGTAAGCGACAACGTGCGGCGTGTCACCCACGAAGGGTAGTCGTCCGGTCACGATCTGATACAGCATCACACCCAAAGCGTAGATGTCCGTGGCAGACGTGGCGGGTTGGCCCTTCAGCAACTCCGGCGCAATGTAGTTTGGTGTGCCGATCACGCCCGATGTCGACTGCGTGGCCTGAGCCACAAGCTTGGCAATGCCGAAGTCTGTTAGCATGCCGCCCCGGTGGGCCGTGACCATGATGTTCGAAGGCTTGATGTCGCGATGCACAACACCGCGCCCGTGTGCGTAGTCCAGCGCCGCACCCACCCCCAGCAGCACTTGCAACACGGCCTGTGGCTGGGGCCTGACCTCGGCCAACCACCTGTCGAGCGGCATCCCCTCCAACCACTCCATGGCGATGAACGGCGTCCCCTGCTCTTCGCCGATCTCGTAGATGGTCACGATGTGGGGATGGGTGAGACTGGCGGCGAGGCGGGCTTCGCGGTAGAAGCGCTCGACGAATTTGGGGTCGGTCAGCAGCCAGGCGTGCGGGACTTTGAGGGCGACGCGACGGCCCAGGCTGGGGTCATGCGCCTGGTAGACGACGGCAAAGCCGCCGCGCCCGACTTCCCGTTCGATCTGGTATTTGCCGAGGGTGGAAGGAAGGGGCATAGGGAGAGCCAACAGTCAACAATCAACAGTCAACAATCAACGATCAACAGACGATGGTCAACGGCCAACGAGAGGGGCAGATGTATGTGTTCTCTCGGCTGCGCGCAGGGCAAGGTTGCGGCACTCTGGCCCGCAATTTCAGGGCTGCACAACCGCTAGCTGATCACCAGACTGATCCCACTCCACCAAAGCAGCAAAGACCCAACACTTCTGATCGGCAGGCTGGCTGGGCTGGCACTGGATGAGATACCAGTCACCGGCGTCATTGCGTCCGACCGCCGTGACAGCGGACTGCTGACCCAGCGTATAGAGCCGCTGTCCTGCTGTATCGGGCTGAGCACGCACGTTCAACCCCTGGCCGGCCTTCACACGTCCCGTCACCGTCATCGCAGACGCAGGCGTGGGGGTGGGCGCAACGGTGGCCGACTCCGTGAAAGTGGCCGTGGCGGTGACCTCGACCGTGGCCGTGGCAGGGGTGGTCGCGGCAGCCGTCGTGGGTGTGGCGGCGGGGGCAGGGGTGGCGGAACCGCGCCCGGAGAGAAACACCGGGGCGGCGATGGCGGCGGTCAAGATGACGATGGCAGCGATGACGCCGATGGCGATGGGGATGATATTGGAGGTGGGGCGCCGCGCCGGGGCCGGAGCAGGGGCAGGCATCGGCCAGGCCGCCGGCTCCGGCATGGGCGCGGGCCAGGATGCGGGCGCGGGGCTTGCTGCCTGCCAGGTCTCGGCTCCCACCGCCCCCGCTTCGCAGCGCAGCACCACCTCGCCAACCTGGATGCGGTCGCCGGCTTTCAGCGGCGTGCGATCTTGAGCGCGGCGACCGTTCACCAAAGTGCCGTTGGTGCTCTTGTCCGTCAGCACATACTGGTCGGGTCCCACCATCTCGACCACGAAATGGTCGCGAGAGACCTGGCTGCCGGAGAGGATGATGTCGTTGTTGGCGCCGCGCCCAACGCTGGTGAGGCCGAGGTTCAGCGGCCAGGTCTGGCCGGCGGGCTGGCCTTGTTCGATCGTGAGTTGTAGCATGAGCAATGTCTCCTTGTTGAATATGGGCAACTAAGTTGCAGGTGGCAGGTGGCAAGTCGGAGTTGGTTCCAGGCCCGAAGGGCCTTCCATTTGGTAGCCCGAACCGTTCTACGGTCGGGCGGGTCAAAGCGATCACACCTGATGGCGAACCAAACCGTTCTACGGTCGGTCTTGCTCACCCCTTTCGATACTGAAAAACCAACGCCCCACTGCCAAACAGCACTGCAAAGAAGACAAGCATCCCCCAGCGGCCCCAAAGGTGGCTGCCTTCGTGGGCATAGGGAATGTGCAGGTTGCCGGTCACGGTGTCGGTGAAGACTTTCGTCTCCGTGAATTTTTTGGTAACGCTCACTGGGTCGCTCATCTCAAGCCTGGGGATGGGGACCATCGCCTCTGCCGTTGCCCCTGTCACTAACTGTACCGGCATCCGCACCGTCTCGGTGATGGTGCGCGGCTCCGGCATCTCCGGCACCTCCTGTTCGAAATTGACGGTTCGCTCTATCCGCAGTTCGCCCAGTTCATCCAGGGCCGTCATGTCCACCGTCGAGCCAATGGCATCCAACGACCAGCGTGTGATCGTGGCATACGACACACCATTCATCGGTCCCTTCAGCTCGAACAAAGCGCCCGAAAAGATAATCTGGACGAACAAGATCAGCATCACCACATAGATGACACTGTCGCGGCGGGTGACGGCGGCGGAGATCATCAACCCCAAACAGATGGCAGCCAGTGTGGTCAGAAGCAAAGTGATGTAGATCTCGATCGCAGGCGAGGCGAAAATGCCATCGGCCGGCAAACGCACTTTGAGAGCGACCACGCCCAACAGCAGAACGCACTGGATCAGCGCAAAGATGAAAAGCGCCGCCACCTTCGAGGAAACATAGGGGCCGATCTTGAGGTTGATCATCCGTTCGCGCTTGTAGACCGCCTGCTCCTTGACGATCTCATAGGCAGCGCCAAAGATGCCCAGCAGCGTCGCTGCCAGGGCCATCATCAACAGCAGTTTCTGCGTCGTCAGAACAATCTGATAGCGGCCATCCTGCGATAGCAGCCGGGTGACCTCGGCGGCAGGATGTCCGGTCAGGTCGTAGCGGCCGGCAATGAGCGCCAATAACAGGCCAATGATAGGCATGACGGCCAGGAGGACGAAGAGACTGAAGTAATCTCGGCGGATCAGCTCCAGGTTGCGCTGCGTGAGGATGAAGAACTGGCGTAGGGCCGAAGACTGGTTGGTCAGCCGGCGCTGGCGAGAGATGGGCTGGGGCGATGGGGTGACGGCGTGGTGGAGCCGGCGGCGCACATAGCGATCATAGATGGGTGAGGCATGGAAGTGATGCTCCCACTTCGCCGGGTCACGGTCGATAATATCGTAGATATCGGCAAAATCGCTGGCGCCGAAGAACCTGAGCGCCTCATCTGGCGGCCCGAAGAATACCATCCGCCCCTGCGCCATAAAGACCACGTGATCGCATTGCCTGAGATTGGCGGTGGCGTGTGTCACCAGGATGACTGTGCGCCCGTTGTTGGCCAATTCGCGCAACTGCAACATCATCTTCTTTTCGAGGCTGGGATCCAGACCGGAGGTGGGTTCATCGAGGAAGAAGAGACTGGGGTTGCCCAGCAACTCGACGGCGATGCTGGCGCGCTTGCGCTGCCCGCCGCTAAGGCTGTTGATAATCTGGTGACGCTGATCTTCGAGCTGCACCTCCCTGAGCGCCTGCGCAATCCGCTGCTCGATCTCGGCCTCGCTCAGGTCGGGCGGCAGACGCAGCCGAGCGGCATAACGCAAGGCGCTGTCCACCGTCAGTTCGCGATGGATGATATCCTCCTGTGGCACATAGCCCATCAGCGAGCGATAGGCGTCGTAACTGGCGTAAAGGTCTTCGTCATTGACGCGCACGGCGCCGCTTGCCCGTTTGGCCCCACTCAGGGCGTCGAGCAAAGTCGACTTGCCAGCGCCGCTGCCCCCCACCAGGGCCACGAACTCACGCGGCTGGATGCACAGCGACACCCGGTTGAGGATCGTCTTCGGCCCCTTCTTCGTCGGCACCTGTCTGGTCAGTCCGATGCCCTCGATGCGGATGCAGCCCTGGTCTGTGAAGCGCGCCAGATTGCCCGGCTGATAGATGAACTTGAACGGGCCAATGCGGATGCGGTCGCCTGGGCGAAGGGCGGCGCGGGTGACGCGCCTGCCGTTGACAAAGGTGCCGTTCTTGCTCTGCAGGTCGGTGACGATGTAGCTACCCTGCGGACCGGGGTCGATGCGGGCATGCTGCCTTGAGACAAGCGGGCTGTCGAGCGGCAAATGGCAGCGCGGGTCGCGACCGATCACCATGGCGTTGCGTCCTGCCAATGGCAGCATACCCAAACTCGTGCCGCTGCTGTCATCCACCGACGAGCGTTCCTCCCGCCGGTGCTCGTGTTCGTGCTCCGCCTCGGTCACAAGCTCGAAGGTGATGCTGTGGATGCCGGGCATGTCGCGGCCCAGGCTGATGCGGTCTCCCGGCTGCAGAAACTTCCGCGACACGCGCTCGTCATTGACCCAAACACCGTTCCTGCTGTCCAGATCCCTGATCTCACAGCCATATTCGGTCCATTGCACGTGGGCGTGCTGCCGGGACACGTTGTCAAGATCGAAGTGAATGTCACAGCCTGGGTCGCGGCCCATGGTCAGCGGCTGGCGGCTCAGGCGATGACGTTGCCCCCGGCCGTCGGCCATGCGGATAGTGATGACAGCTACGCGATGTTCGGCCATATCTTTCTCCTTTTACGGTCCGAAATACCAAACGCCGTTCGTGGTCCCGGCCAACAGGGTGTGGCAGCTGCCGCCGTCCAGCCAGAGCGATTTGATGTTGCGGCTGCCCAAATCCTCGTCGAAGGCCGACCAGTTGGCGCCGCCATCGACGCTACGGTAGACGCCGCCGCCATCGTCGCGGCCGGCGTAGATGACTTGGGGGTTGAAGGGGTCGATGGCCAGCGCCCGCGCTTCGACATTACCGAGACCATTGTTTGTTGATTGCCAGGTCGCGCCGCCATCGGCAGACCTGTAAATGCCCCTGGTTGCGGTACCGGCATACACCACATTGGCATCAACATGCGCCACAGCCAGTGCCCGAATCGTCTCGGTCGGCAGACCGCCGCCTCCCCACCAATTGACACCACCATCCATGGTATAGTAAGCGCCGCTGGTTGTTCCCAGCACCAGCCGATCGGCATTACCGGCGGCAACTGCAAGCGAGCGCGTGTAGAGATTACTCAAACCATTGTTGCGCGCCTGCCAGTAGGCGCCACCATCATTTGTTTCGAAGACGCCTTTTTCGCCGCTGGCGGCGAAGACCACATCGCAACTGAATGAGGAAGCGGCGAGATCGTAAACATATCGATCAAGTGCGCCACCACTTCGTAATTGCCAGGTAGTGCCAGCGTCGGTCGAACGATAAACACCTTCGCCCCACCGAGTCATGTACACCACCGATGGATTCGCAGGGCACGTTACTACTGCCGGCACCAGGTTGTCGGTAGGGATTGCAGGGTCGTCAAAGCCCAGATCGGATCCAAACGGAGCGTCGAGGCCGACTGGCAACAAATACCAACTCCTTCCAGTGTCCCATGAGCGATAGATGCCCTGATCGGTGCCAGCGAACACCGTGCCACAGGCGTTGTTGGCAGAGGCGAGGTCGAAGACGGTGCGGTTGGTCAAGCCAACCGTTGAATGCCAGTTCGCCGGTCGTACATAGGTATTGTTCGCAGCCGGCAAGAAGCTCAGGGCCAGGACCTGCAGTTCGATGTCAATGGCTTTTGCACCAGCGCTGATAGATTCCATCGTGATCCTGCCAACATAGAGGTCTACTGGTTGGCCGCGTGGAATGGCGATCCTTAGCGTGACAGTGCGGCTCCCCCCGGCAGCCAGATCGAATTGTGCAGGCGTCACCTGGGCTGTAGCAGCCGGCAGACGATGACCCCGCGAGCCAATCAGATCAGACGCGAACAGAGTCAGATTGCGTATGCCCCTCTGCCCTCCCGTTTCGCGCACCGTAAATGAACGCTCTACAGTCACCCAATCGCGATTCCAGAACGCCAGGCTGGCGGGATCGACGGCCATCACGGGAAGTACTTCCGGCTCTGAAGCAAAGATCGTCAGCGTTCCCTCGATGGCTGCCACATTGAGAAAACTGCCCTGGACTTCATTTGCTTCGATTACACCGCTGAGGCGCTCTGAACTGACGATGGCATCTCCTTGTTGACCAAGAATATCAACCTCATAGTTGCCCCCATCATCCCGGCCGACAAAGTGCACTGTGTAGTTTCCTGCCACCGGGCGATCCACAACGATCGTCTGTGGCTCGGTCGCAACGAAGCTCGATCCAGGTATCTGCACATCGATGGCGCCGGTTTGATAGTTCTTGCCGGTGTGCCGCCCTTGCGCATCATAAAGGTGCAGATCGGCGGGTGAGTGCAAGATGATGGACATCGAGAGGGGGATATTGGGCGCCAGGGTGCGGGTCTCCAGAGCTAAAATCGCATAGGCCGTGACCAGATGCCTGTCTGACTCCCACTCCTCGCCATTGCTGTTTTGCCAATACCCGTCGGCATGTGGTTGATGCCCGCCCGTTGTCAATTCAGTCAGCAGCTCCTGGAACCAATCATGGTTGACGCCGCCAATGGTCAGATTCGTCTTGCGGGCCATCGCCAATGACTTCGCTAACGTCACGTAGTAGTAGTACAAGGCAGCCGATCCGCGCCCGGGATTCTGAGAAACAGACCAATTGGCCCCTGTCTGCACCCAATTCAAGGCATTCTGAAGCTGCAAGTTGGTGTCTGGGTTGCGGCCGGCAAGCAGGTTCGTCCAAATGCCGGCATGACTCATGCTGCCAAGAGATCTATTGAAATAACCTTGGCGATAGTCGAACCCGCCATCCGCTCGCTGCACCTTATCTGCATAGCTCAGGACTCGACCGGTCCATGCCGATGCATCATCGGCAGGTGGTTTTTCGAGTCCAAGATAGCTGTAGGCCGCATCAAGCGCCATCACTGCCCATTGAGTATTGGAGAGATCTGACCAGTTTTCACGAGGATAGCCCCAGCCGCCATAGTTAGGGTTATCGGGCGCATAGCCTGTGGCCTCGGTCGACTGCGCGCGCAGCAGGTAGTCCTTGGCTTGTCTGATCTGATCAGTATAGCGACGAGGATCATTGGTATGGTCTGCTGCTGCCAGGACGAGGATGACCAGTGCGCTGTCGTACGTGAAAAGCCCGCCACTTTCTCCGAAACTTCCATCAGCCCTTCGTTGCGAAAGCAAATAGCGAATCGCTTCCTGGATATCCGGCGTGCCATCAACATCGGTATCTGTGGCATCGTGTTCGTCGAAACCGTAGTTCAGGAAGGCAAGTGCTACCAGCGCCGTAATGCCGGTGCTGCCCGCCGACTCGCCCCAACTACCGTCGCTGCGTTGATGAGTGCGGAGATATTGCAGGCCGTTGTCGATGGCAAACGGCGTCAGCCGCGCTGCATCGAAAACGACGTCACCGGCCTCGGCGGATACATCAGTGAGCATTACCAACACAGTCATGTCAGAACGAAACTCAAACCATCGATCCTGAGTGTCATCGCGCACGAGCGTCACCCAGTTGTTGTGTCGGTCTTGTTGATTCAGTGTGGCTGAAACCGGCACAAGCGCCCCACTTTCGTCATGTTGCATGACCGTATAGTGAGCGGCAGCGGTCCACTGCTTGCCGTCCGGTGGATCAGGAATGTAGACCTGCACGCTATAGCGCCCTCGTTGGGGGATGCGAAGCGCCCAAACTCCCCAACTCTCTTTCTGTCCCCTGGTAGTAGTTGTCCACCAGGCATGACCCTGATAACCGGCGTTCAAGTCATGCCACTCGGCCGTCCGCCGATCAACGTTGCCGAAGTTCTCAAAGGCAGGATCACGGTCGTCAGTGAGCGTGGTTGCCTCCCAAAGCCAATGGCTGGCTTCCCCGCGATCGTCATTGCTCCAGGGATCGTCGTCATTGCCCCACCAGCCAAACGGGTCTACTTCGATGCCGTTGCGAAGCACACCAAAGTGCAGATGATAGGCAGTACCTGAGCAACCACTGCCACTACAGCCACTTATCCCAACTTCTTCCCCAGCCTGAATCGGCTGATCGGGTTGCCATGAATGTGGTGGGTTTCTTGGATCATTACCTATCGAGCCGAGATGTCCGTAAATCGTCTCGTATCCACCACTGTGCCGAATAGCCACCAGATTGCCCAGGCCATCCCCATGGTAGTCCTCCGGGCACCCTGGTACACCCTCCCTACAGACCGCCGCAATAGTGCCACTTGCGGTAGCCTGGATTGCCTCAGTGCGGGTGTTATAATCCAAGCCATCGTGACCACCATAGCAGCTTACACCCCGAGTACAGTCCGTTAGCATGCCAAATGGATCATCACCTGTAAACAATCTGATATGATCCTGATTTCCATAAGTGGGGTACTCATGATCGAAAAATGAATTGACTGCGCCATGGAGCGGTGTCAACTGATATTGTTGAGCAAAAGGTTTACGCATAAAAGGCGTCACCTCATCCTGATCGATCTCCAACGCCAAACGCGGATCGACGCCAAAAAGATCAACATACACCCGAATGAATTCTGTTTCCATACTCATCTGCGCTTTGATGCCGGTCGGGCTCATGTTGGACAGGCTGGTCAGTACGTCATGAACGGCGAGTGAAGCCGCGCTTGCCACACCATCACTCGGCAGCGTGGTAACATAACCGAGATAGGCCTCCCCAAGACCGTCTGACAACCATCGCAACTGTTCACCTAGCCCATCCGCCATTTCAACCGGTAGACCAAAGGCGCCATCGTACTGTATGGACTGAGCATTGATATCTGTTACCAACCCGGTAGATAACTCCAACAACGCCAACAGCACTTTTGGATCGACCGAATAGCCAATTCCCAGGCTGGCATTGCCTAGAATCCTTGCAGCTGTATAGGTTTCACCTTGCACCTCGACGTCATAATCCGCCAGATTGCTTGGAATGCTTTCCAATACCTGCTGCAACTCCTGCTGAGAAAGACCTTCAGCATCGACGAAACGAGTCTTGTTAATGAAGTAGGGCAAGTCCCGGATCGAACTCCCCTTTGATACGACGGGCATAGTTGTCTGGATCGATTCAGCATTGGTCACTGACACAGACCCGAGTAGTATGTTAAGCAAAAGCGCTGCTGCGATCGCAGAGGCGGGAAGGTTCATTCGGCCAGACGCTTTCATAGTCGATATCCCTGCAAGAAATGCAATAGCGAGGTTGAACTGGACGGGATCGGCTCTAACCCTCGAATGTAGGAGTCGCCTGTGGCGTCGGCGGCTCATTCCCCTCCGACTTCCATACAAATTCCCGCCCTGCACTCTCCCCGCCCACCCGCGTCCCCACCGGCAGCCCATCCCGGACAACCGGCTGCCGCCACACCGCCACCCGCCAACTCAGCCGCCGGTCGCCGCCCAGGTTATCGTAGACATGGACCGGCACCATGACCTCGGTCGCCGTGCTCACCTGCGAGTCGTGCCAGATGGCGCCTTCGTGCGGGAAATCGATGGTGACAACGTAGACTTCGTCGGCAGCCAGGGCGCCAACCGAACGCCACTGTAGGCGAATGGGCGTCTCGCGACCGCGAAACTCAGCGTTGTCTTCAGGGTCGGTGAGAATGGGCGCCGGATAGATGATTGACGGTGAAACCGTAGCTGCTGGCGGCAATGCCGCGGTGGAAGCGCCTCTGGGGGCGCTCGCGCTGGCGCCGGGCTGGGCAGGGGCAAGGGTGGAGGTGGGAGCGATGGCGTCCTGTGCTGTCGCTGGCGCCGGCGTCCCCGATCCAGCCGCAGCCGTCACCTGGGCAGAATGCGCCGTCCCGGTCTTCGCCACCGGCGAAGAAGAGCCGCCGCCTTCGGGCAGAAGCCAGACCAACAACAGACTCAGCAACAACACGACCCCGCCAGCCACGGCCAGGACGATGGGAACCGGCCACACCCGCTTTGCTCCTGCCTGCACCACGATCACAGTCACGTCATCCGTCCCATGGCGCTGCCCGGGCAGGGCAGCCAGATGCTCGGCCGCCTGGGCCTGACCCAGTTGACTCGCCAAATCGGTTTCGGTGGCGATGTCGGTGAGGCCGTCACTGCAAAGCAGGAGGACATCTCCCGCCTGCACCGTCTCGGCCCGATGCTCGACCTGTTCGGCAGGCAGGCTGCTGTGCATCCCCAGAGCGCGCGTCAGTTGGCCGCGCTTGGGGTCCTGCGCAACCTGCTCCGATTTCAGTTTACCCGCCCGCACCTGCTCCGCCCCCCAGGTGTGGTCGTGCGTCAACCGCCGCAGCTGCCCATCGCGCAGCAAATAGGCCCGGCTGTCGCCCACATGGGCCACGTGCAGGCTGTTTTGGCGCATCACCGCCGCTGTCAGCGTGCTGCCGGCGCTTCCTGGGTGGCCGACAGCCTTGACGACCGCTTCATTGGCCTGCTGCACGGCCTTCACCAGGGCCATGCCGGTGTCGGCCTCATGGCTGTCATAGTAGAAGCGGGTCAGGCTCTGCACTGCCGTCTGACTGGCAGAGCTGCCAGCCTGGTCTTTGCCATAACCATCGGCAAGAACGAAAAGTTGGCCTCGTCCCTCGATCCGTTCGACCGGAACCCCCTGACCAAAACCAGCGGCGTCCTGGTTGACAGTGTGACGAGAACCGATATGGGTGGCGTAACTGACTTGGGTTTTCATGGCGCTTCTCTCGCCAGCGATGCGGGTCTGGGCAGGTCAGGGAATATTGCTCAGCAGCGGTCTCGCCAGATTCACCGGCCGCAGCACCCCAATCCGCCCGGAGGTCTCGTCTTCGGTGCTGACCAGGGTCGGGATGCCGATCAGACCGCCGGCGCGGTCGATGGCCGTGCCGCCCGAATTGCCGGGGCTGATCTCGGCGTCGGTCTTGATCCAACCGCGTGTGAAACGACCGTCGCTGTGGAACCCGGCCACCGTGCCTTTGCTGAGGGTGAGCGTCTCGCCGCCCACGCCTGGGAAGCCGAGGATGTCGATCTCGTCACCCAGGCGCACCTGGTCGGAATCACCAAGCGGCAGGGCCACCAGATGGAGGGCGGAGGTCAAGGGATTGCCGGCGGCGTCGGCCACCACCTGCAGCAGAGCCAGATCCAGTTCCTCATCGACATCCACCACATCGGCCAGATACGCGATCTGAGGTGGATCCACCTGTGAAGAGGTGTTGACGCCGATTTCCAGCGTCGTCTCCTCGCCGACCACATGGGCGTTGGTGAGGATGTAGCCGCGCCCGTCGACAATGCTGCCTGAGCCTTCTCCCAGAAGGCCGACAACCAGCACCGTTGCCAATCGCGCCCGCTCCAGGGGCGTGAGGGCCGCGGAGGGAACAGGCGACGGGCCGTTCTCGGTGGCCAGCCGGGTCGGGGTCGCGGGCCGGGCAGGGCGCGCCGGCTGCCGGACGAGCAGCGTCAGGATGACAAACAGGATCACCCCGGCCACAAGGCCGGCAAGAGCGACCGGCCGCACGTTTCTGAGCGCGGCAGGCTGGCCGCCGGCGGCCATCATGACCCCCAGCCTGCTGTTTCCCATCTGCAGGATGTCGCCCGGATGCAGGCTCTCGACCCCGCTAATGCGCCGGCCGTTGAGGAAGGTGCCGTTGGTGCTGCCCAGGTCGCGTACCAGGCCCTGCCCTGCCTGGCTCCACACCTGGGCATGATGCCCTGACACCTGTGCATCTGGCAGGACGATGTCGTTATCCGGCGCCCGGCCTATCCGCAGCCCTCTTTCCGGCGCCTCATAGCGGCGGTTGCCGACCTGCAGGGCGACTTGGCTCATGTCTTCTAGCTATCACCCGCCGGCAGGACAGCCGCTTGGGATGTCCAAAGGATAGAGAAGCTCTTCACTGCGGGCGTTGTACCAGATGGGTGAGAGAAAGGCGCTGCCGGCGGTGATATCGACAGTGATGCGACCGCTGCCATTGGGGGTATTGTCGACAAGGACATGGCGGCCAGGCCGCAGGTCGATCACAAGACGCCCTGGGGTGTCACCCTGCTTGGCCGCTATGTCCCACGTCTGACCTGTGGTGGTATGGTCGATGTGCAACGGCTCGCCGATGTGGTTCTCGATCATCAGCAAACCCATGCCGGGTTTGGGTTTGTGCAGATACGGTGGGCAAGGGGTAAGCGGAGGTGGGGGCGGGGTAGGTGTTGCCGGGCGCGGCGTGGGGCTGAGTGGTCGAGTGGCAAGAGCGACAGGCTTGGGCACGGGCGTCGCGGTCGCAGACTCGATCGTGGCAGCTGTGGCAGTGGGAAGGACGGGGGCAATGGTGCTGGTCTTCGAGAGCTGCCTGGTGGGGGAGGCCGTGACCTCGGCTACGACGACGAACGTCGAGGTGGCCGGTTGCTGCCTTGTGGTTGGTTGCGGCAGAGGGCGCATGTAATACCAAATGAGCGCGGCAAGCATGACCAGGCTGGCTGCCAGAGCCAGCAGAAGAAGCGTTCGCTTCGGCTCTGACGGGGGAACGACGGGCCGCGGGGTGGGTGTGGCGAGCGCGCGTTTGTTGGCCAGCTGCCGTAGCTCAGCCGCCATCTGCCCGGCCCGCTGGTAGCGCCGCCGCGGGTCCTTGGCCAGCGCCTTCGTCAGGATTTTCTCCACATCCTTCGGCAGGGAGGGGTTGAGCAAGGTCGCGGCTGGCGGCGTCTCGTGCATCACCTGGTAGAGGACGGCGGTCGGCTCCTCGGCATCGAACGGCGGCCGGCCACAGAGCATCTCGTACAGGATCACGCCCAAAGCCCAGATGTCGGTGGCAGGCGTGATCGGCGCCACCCGCGGACTGGCCTGTTCGGGCGCCATATATTGCGGCGTGCCCAGGATCTGCCCGAAGCCGGTGAGGGTCGTCTGGTCGATGACGCGGGCAATGCCGAAATCGGCCACCTTGGCCATGCCATCCTGACCGAAGAGGATGTTACGCGGCTTGAGGTCGCGATGAACGAGGGCCGGGTGGACGAAATCGAGCGCGGACGCCACCTGTTCGATCACATTCGTTGCCGTGTTCAGGTCGAGCGGCCGTTGTCGCGCCAGCAGGTCGGCCAGGCTGCCGCGTGACATATACTCCAGGGCGATGTAGTGCCAGCCTTCGACCTGGCCGGCATCATAGGCAGCGATGATGTGCGGGTGTCGTAGCCGCCGCATCTGCTGGCCCTCGCGCTGGAAGCGGCGCAGCACCTCGGAGCTGTTGGCATGTTTCGGCAACAGCACCTTCAGGGCCACTGCGCGCCCGCGCTGAGTGTCGAAGGCCAGGTAGACGTCGGCAAAGCCGCCGCCGCCCAATTTGCGGTCGAGGCGGTAGGGGCCGAGGGGGTTGGGGGGGGAGGACATCGAAGCGAGCAGTGAGCCTGCGTGCTAAAGACCGGCCAGGACAGCAAGCACAGCGACAAAGAGGCCGAGGACGAGGAAAACCACATTGAGCCAGAGCATGAAGCCAAGACAACCCTGGCCAGGCAGGCTCTGCCCGGCGATTTGCTGCATCCGTTTGGCCTCTTTGTAGTAGATGTAGTTGACGATCAGACCGGGCAAGAAAAAGAAGATGTAGAGCACGAACACAATCACGGCCGAACCGGTGTAGCTTTTCATGCGGGCGGCGGCGCGTTCGGCTTCGGAGACCTGGAGCGGGGCTTCGTTCTGCCGGGGCGAGACCTGGGGCGGGGGCAGGTCTTGCCGGCGATCGGGCGCATTGGCGGGCATGGGGGCGTAGTCACGGGCGGGATCGAAGAATTGGGTGGGGGCGACGTCTGCCTTGAAGCGCACGGTGAAGCCGCCAAAGCTGATCTCGTCGTTGTCGACCAGGGTGTGCGCCCCTGACAAGCGTTTGCGATTGACAAAGGTGCCGTTGGTGCTGTCGAGATCGGTGAGGACATAGCTGCCGCGCTCGAATGCCAATGCAGCATGACGTGCAGACACCCTCGTATCGGCGATGAGGACGTCGTTGCCGGGCGCTCGCCCGATGGTCAGGTTATTTCCCGTCAGGGGGTAGTCTCGTTGGTCGTTGTCGATGAAGCGCATGGGAGTCTCACTGAAAGGAAAGAAAGGAAAGAGAAACGTCAGCCAAGAGCGAGCACCGCATCATCGAAGCCGTTCATCGATCAGCGCCGCCAGGCGCAGTAGCTCATCTTCAGAAATGGCGCCTTCGGAGCCATAGGTTAGCAGCCGCACCACTACATTGCGCCGGACAGAGTAGAAGATGTAGCCCTCCTCCTCGGTCGAGGGCCGGGAGAAGCGAAGGACGCCCGCCCGATTACCCACCCGCACGGCGCGCAACGGTTCGAAGGATAACTCTTCATTGCCTTCGGTTGCTGCCAATTCTTGCTGTACCGGGGCCACTAAGTCCTCGATCTTGTCGCTTGCAACAAAAGGAAAGGTCAACACCTGGGCTTGAAGGTTCACCTGATCGTTTGTGAACAGCCGTATACTGGCATCGGTGAGCTGGGCGTCCTCGAAGGCCTCCTTCCCTACCTCGGTTGCCAGGGTGTACTCCCCCCTCAAGTCGGCGAGGCTGAGGTTAAGTTCGGAAGCGGGCGTCGAAGTGAGCAAGGGAGCAATGAGCGCGTTGCCAGGCCCAAAAAGGATTCCTGCTGCGGAAAACAAGGGCGAAGAGAGTAAAGCAAGTGCCACATATAGCAGGAGGACAATGCTGTTGGCAATGATTCCCAACACCGCCAACACTTTGGGCCGGTATCGCGCGAGCAACCCCGCCAGACTGACGGCTAAACCTAGAACAGCAAGATTGATCACAAACTCCAGGGCGGGGCCTACGTCTTCGACCTCCAGCCACCCCACCACATCCAGCAAGGCGACAAAGAGGATGACGACGCCAACCAGCGCCAGCGCGCCCAGAAGACAACCAACCGCGGGAAAGGCGCGCACTACCCGTGATGGCGCCGCTGCGGCCTGGTCATCCGGATGTGGCATGCCCTGCCATTCGCTCTGCACCCGTCTGAAACCGCGATAGTCTCTGAACACCCGTATCACCAGGTAGATCTGAAGGAGACTGAAGGCGGCCCATCCCCACCCTTGACCGTGGATACCGCCAAGAGCGTTGGAGAGGGCTGCCCAGGCCAGGGTGACGCCGTAGACGACGAGCAAAGCCGCGTCTTTGATGAAGAAGGAGGCCAGGCCAACGACGATAAGCAGAATGCCCCACGCGGCGCTGAGGAAGCCAGAAGCCACGATGCTGACGACGCCGACGCCGATCAGCCAGAAGGCCGAGGTGCGAATCTCCTTGAGCATGGCCTGAAAGCGGTTCTCAGCGTTAGCTCGACGCGCTGCTTCGAGGGGGTCACTCGGAACCAGATGGTCGGTAGGTGCGCCAGCTTCATCGTCGGGCATGGGTAGTTCGTTCATAGACTCCTCAGTGATCACCGATTTACAGCGGGGAAGGCGGCGGGGGTGTCGGCTTATCCGGTTGTTGCCGATTGAACACAAACCTCCTCACCTCCGAATACGCCCCCGGCTGCCCGCGGCGGGCGTCGAAGGCCAGATAGACGTCGGCAAAGCCGCCGCCGCCGAGCCTGCGGTCGAGGCGGTAGGGGCCGAGGGGGTTGGGGAGGGAGGACATGAACGGCAGTTTGTCAGTCCTGGAACAGTGCCCGCAGGGTGTATGGCCCCAACCCGGCTACGCGCTGCACGCGAATGAAGTATCGTCCCTCTTGTGCCTGAAGCGCCTGCACATGTTCATCCGCGTCGCCCGGATTGCCCGAATAGCCTCGTAGGACACGGGCCGAGTCATAGAGATAGAGGTGATAATTGGCGCTCACCGGGATGCTCGTGACCCAAACTTCAATCGTATGGGTTGCAGGCAGTTCGATGTAGAAGTAATCCTCATTGTCATTGCCCGATCCCAGATCGAACTGATAGACCTGACCAGATTGGAGCGGGCCTCTCGCCTGGCCAAAGGAGTTGTTAGGCTCGGTATCGGGCGTCGATGTTGGCGTCGGGGTGGGAGTTGGTGTGGCTGTTCGAGTTGGCGTTTCGGTAGGCGATGGCGTGGGCGATGGCGTGGGCGATGGTGTTGAGCTTGGTGTTGGGGTCACAGAAGGCACACGCCACAATGGCAGGTAGTTCAGGAGCCCGGATGCAGTGGCCGTGGGGGTGACAGTTAGCGTGATACTGGGTTGAGGGGTAGATGACGCCGTTGCTGTAGGTGTGTGAGTCGGGGTCTGTGTATCTGTGGGGCTAGGCCAAAACGTGGCAGTAAGTGTTGGCGTCGAAGTGAAGGTGGGTGACGGCGTTGGCGTCGAAGTGAAAGTGGGTGACGGCGTTGGCGTCAGGGAAGGGGTTTGCGTCGGCGTGACCGTGGGCGAGAGAACCAGTGTGGGTGTCGGTGTATATGTCTGGTAGTACACGATCAGACGTGGACGTTTGTTTACGTCAGAGTACTCTCTGGCAACCAATAGGAAGCCGACGGAACCTCCCTCGCCTTCAAGAATAAATCCATTGTTGGTTTCTGAACCCACCTGCCAGTCGCGCACGACATCGAGCACATCGAACGACGTCCACTGTCCTTCCGCGGCGATTGGCACTCGCTCGACGACGGCAGGCCAATCCCGATCGTCCTGCCCCTTAGCGCCGGGTTGTCCCCAGGGCTGTCCGTTGCTGGCGACATTGTAAGTGGCTTCAACTTCACTCCACGGTCTGCGTAAGGTATAGAGAAAACCCGTGATCGAGTTCGGGTTTGTACGCGCTAGCGTGAAGTAGCTCAGTTCGGCTTTTGTTATCGCAGCATTCGATGGAATTGAAGACACGTCAAAAAGCGTCAGAACAGCAGTATATTGAGGTCGCAAGCTCAAAATATTACTCCCCCCAGAATTCGTGAACGGCTGTCGGGCATCGATGTAAGTGTCGGCAATCGGTACGAGGCTGAGCTGGGGAGTCGGGGTAACGGCAAGCCTGGTAGGCGTGGGGGTGATAGTCACCGTCGCCGTGCTGCTTGCCTTTCGCTGTTCTGCAGATGTCCGAACTGGAGCGAGGGAAATCCGGCTTGCCAGGAGAACCGAAACCAAGAGAACGGACCCTGCCGTAACCAAGAAGCGTTTCAGCAAGTGCTGCATTTCCTCTGTAAACCATGTGCTCTGTAGTTGACAATCATCGTTGCTGTAAAGTTGCCTTCGAAGTCTCGTGAACGTGCGGCGCCGGTAATGCAGGGCCAGGCGTTCACGGCGGTGCGGGTGTATCTGTCGGCGGCGACGGTGGCGCAGGTGTATCCGTCGGCGGTGGCGCAGGTGTATCCGTCGCAGACTGATGTCGATCGAATCTAAACTTCCTCACCTCCGAATACGCCCCCGGCCGCCCGCTCCTGTCCAACGCCGCCACCCTCCATTCATAGACCGTGCCCGGAATGGAGAAATACTGGGCAATTGCAGGATCGTCGAAGTTCAGGGTCAGCTCGGTGCTACCCCCGCTCGGCCATGATTTCCATTCCTGCTGCCCCTCCCGCTCGCTCCTCGTCTCCACCCGATACCCCGCCGCACCTGGCGCCGCCTGCCACGCCAGCCTGACCGAACCTTGATCGGCGGTCACGCCGTCCTCCGGCGCGGCAATCAGCGGTGCAGTCAGGGATGGGACAGGCGGAGGCGTCGCCCGAACCGGAGTACGAGTTGGCGCAGTCGAACGCGGGGTGGCGGTGGGAACAGATGGAGCTATCGGCGCTGTGGACGACGCCAAGGTGCTCGTAGCTGAAGCAACAGCCTGGTTCTCATCGCATGATGCCCATACCTGGGCATCGATGAACCACACCAACGGACAGTTCACCCATCCACTCTGGTCCTGATATTCAGCCCTATACCACATCCGACTTTCGACGTCCGAACTAGTTGGTTTGTAACCAGTGGGATCGCCTTCCTCCAAACTAAATACGAACACCTCTGCTGACCCATCCAAGGGAATCAGAAAAACGCCTGAACCTTGATCCTTCGCCGCATACAAGTAGGTCCACTGGCTTCTTCCCCAAGGGTCCTTCAGTATTGCCTTACGACCGCTGTTGGCGGGACCTGGAGCTGCCAGAGTTGAGGTGGGCGCTTGCGTCGCCGTCGGCGGCGTGGAAAGCGCCAGCGTGCTGGTGGGGGTCATGGCTTCGGCGGCGCCAATCATCGGTGTGGTCGTGATAGCCGCAGCCACCGCCGAAGGTGTGTTGGTTTTGGCCACAACGGTTGGCTCCTCTGTGCGATCCCGCAAGGCGACCATGACGATCAGCAGAAGCAGGACAAGCCCAAAGGCGCCGCCAAGCCCGCCGAACAGGATCACCCGGCCCGACCGTTTGCCCGCCGCCCCCACCACCGCCGCCCCCCGCAACTTCGTCGACGCAGAGGGCGCCGGTGTGGGTGTGGGCGTGCGGGCGCCGCTCATCCCCGCCGCCCGCGTCACATCGCGGCTCAGGTCGCCCGCCCGCTGATAGCGTTGCCGCGGGTCCTTCGCCAGCGCCCGCTGCAGGATCGCCTCCATCTCGGTGGGCAGGGCCGGGTTCAGGACCAACGGTCGCGGAGGCGAGTCGTTGACCACCTGGAACATCACCGCCTGCGAATCCTCGGCCTCGAACGGCCGCCGCCCGCACAGCATCTCGTAGAGGATGACGCCCAACGCCCACACATCCGTGGCCGGGCTGACTTTGCCCAGGGCCGGCCGCACCTGCTCCGGGGCCATGTAGTGCGGCGTGCCGGGCTGGTAGCCGGCCGGGGTCAGGGTCGATTCGCCGGCCACGTGCGCCACGCCGAAATCGGCCACCAGGCAGTTGCCCTGCCCATCCAACAGCACGTTGCTGGGTTTGAGGTCGCGATGGATGACCTGCGGATGCACGAAGTCGAGCGCCGCCGCCACCTGGCCGGCGATGGCGGCAGCCACAGACACGTTCAGCCGCTTCTGTTTGGCCAGCAGGTCGGCCAGGCTGCCGCCGGACAGGTAGGGCATGGCGATGGTGTGGTAGCCGGCAACCTGGCTCACCTCATAGGCCCCCACGATGTGCTGGTGCCGCAGCTTGAGCATCTGTTCGCCCTCGCGCTGGAAGCGGCGCAGCACTTCGGGGCTGTTGGCATGATGCGGGTGCAGCACCTTCAGCGCCACGTGATGCCCGCGGCGGGCGTCGAAGGCCAGATAGACGTCGGCAAAGCCGCCGCCGCCGAGCCTGCGGTCGAGGCGGTAGGGGCCGAGGGGGTTGGGGAGGGAGGGCATTATGGGAAATCAGTCGCGGGGGTGGAGGCTGACGACTTATCGATAGATAACACGCAATGAGTAGGTGCCAGCCCCTGCTATCCACTGTACACGAACAACATAGCGGCCTCCTGGAAGCGCATTGATGAAGATATGGTCATCAACAGTGCCGACATTACCTGAATAGCCGATGCGCAGCCGGTTATTATCCAGTAAGTACAGATTATTATCGCTTCCCGCTTTCAAGCCACTCAGTAGAACGTCAACACTATGTGCATCTTCGAGGGTGAAGTAAAAGTAGTCGTTTCGGTCAAAGCCATGAATGGGATGCGTCTCGCCCAGAGAAAAATCATCATAGGTTCGGCCGGATAGCAGTGGGCCGCTGGCATCATCAAACGAGTCGTTCGGCTCGTTATGAGGATCTTCAGGGGTGGCTGTAGCAGTGGGAGTGAGCGTGATGGTAGGAGTTCGGGAAGCGGTTGGGGTGATTGTGGACGTGGGGGTAGATGTCGAGGTGGGTGTTGAAGTACTCGTCGGTGTGACTGTTGGCGTTGGGAAGCGCCTTAGCCATGGAACGAATGCTCGAAAGGGTGTGTTCGTTGGAGTAATCGTTGCCGTCGGTGTCGGGGTTCTCGTCACTTCGGGCGAAGGAGATGGCGTGGGGGTCTCTGTTTCTCCCAGAGCAGCCGTGGGTGTTACAGTGGCAGCCGTGGTGGACGTTGCCGTTGGGTTCGGTGTGGGTGTGTAGGAAGGTGTTAACGAGGGAGTATAGGTTCGGGTTGGCGTGGGTGTCGGCGTGGAAGTGTGGGTTGGCTGTCTGGTGGATGTCGGAGTGTTGGTTGGCGAAAGAGTAGCAGTTGCAGTGCTATCAGAAGTTGCCGTACGCGTAGGTGTTGGAGTGTACGTGCCAAACTGCAGAATCAGACGCGGTTGCTTGTTTGCTTCAGGCCATTCTCTGGATGCAATGCTGTAGGCGACCAATGCGCCGGTCGCGCCTTCAAGGAGAAAGCCGACTTTCTTCCGGTCAGGCTCAGTCACCCACATGCGAATGACATTGGTGACATCAATTGTCGTCCACCCTTCAGCGGCCAGGTCCGAAGCCATAATGGGCTGTTGTTCCCGATCTTGCGGGCCAGTCGCCCCTGGTTGTTCCCACGGATCATCACTCCTGGCGACTAGATAGGTGGCTTCATTCTCAAGCCATAATCGCTTCAAAGCGTATAAGAGGGCAGTAAGCGACTGCGGATTGGTGCGCTTTAGCGTGAAATAGGCAAGCAGAGCTTTGGTAACCGCTGTTTCAGGCGGAATTGAGATCGGATCGAAATCAGTAAGGACTGTCTGCCCGCCACCCGACCGAAGAATTGTAAGATTATCCCCACCGAAATTGGTCATAGGTTTCGAGGCGTCGATGTAGGTGTCGGCAACAGGGTATAAAACCAAGGCATCTGAGGGGAAGGGAGTTGGCGTGACTGTCGGGGTTGGCGTGCGCGTCGGCGCAACGGTTGGTGTCGGCGTCGATGTTGGAGTTGCCGTGAAAGTTGGGGTGGGAGTTGGGGTTACGGTCGGAGTGGGGGTCGTCGTAGGCGATGGCGTAGGGGTGTGCGTTCGAGTCGGTGTGTAGGTCTTGGTTGGCGTTCGACTCGGTGTCGGGGTCCTGGTTGGCGTTCGAGTCGGCGAAGGCGAAGCCTTGGTAGGCGTGGGTGTAACGGTAGGACTTGGCGCCTGAGTTGGTATTCGCCCCACCCCTGCTGCCGCGCTACTTGTCGCATCACCCGCCAAAGCCACGTACCCACAAACCAATAGCAAGACTCCCACCCCAAGCACAAGTAGTATCTTCATGTTCAGATTCTCCTGGATGATTCACTTGGCAACGTAGTAGTCACGACGGCGACTTTGTAGGCGTCGCCTCATCGTCTGGCGTTGGCGTGGGCGGCACCGGCGTTGGCGTGGGCGGCACTGGCGTATCCGTTGATATAGGTGTGTTTGTAGCCGGTTGCTGCCGATCGAATCTAAACTTCCTTACCTCCGAATACGCCCCCGGCCGCCCGCTCCTGTCCAACGCCGCCACCCTCCATTCATAGACCGTGCCCGGAATGGAGAAATATTGCGCCGTTGTCGTATCATCGAAGTTCAGGGTCAGCTCGGTGCTTCCTCCACTCGGCCATGATTTCCATTCCTTCTGCCCCTCTCGCTCGCTCCTTGTCTCCACCCGATACCCCGTCGCACCGGGCGCCGCATGCCACGCCAGCCTGATCGAACCTTGATCGGCCGTCACGCCGTCATCCGGCGCGCTGATGGCCGGCGCCGGCAAGGCTTGCGCCGGCGGGGGCGCGGTGGTGCGAACGGGCGTGTGGGTGGGGGCAGTGGCGGGGGCCGGGCGCGAGGTGGCGGTGGGCGCTGGGGCCGCGGTCGGCGGCGTGGAAGGCGCCAGCGTGCTGGTGGGGGTCACCGCTTCGGCGGCGCCAATCGTCGGTGTGGTCGTGGCAACCGCAGCCACCGCCGCAGGTGTGTTGGTTTTGGCCGCAACGGTTGGCTCCTCTGTGCGATCCCGCAAGGCGACCATGACGATCAGCAGAAGCAGAACAAGCCCGAAGGCGCCGCCAAGCCCGCCGAACAGGATCACCCGGCCCGACCGTTTGCCCGCCGCCCCCACCACCGTCGCCCCCTCGCCCGTGCCATAGCTCACCACCGCCGCCGTGATGTTGTCCGGCCCCCCACGCGTGTTGGCCAGATTGATCAGTTTGGTGATGGCCGGCTGCGGGCCTTCGCTGCTCAAGATCTGGCGCATCTCGTCCTCCGGGACCATGTTGCTCAGCCCGTCCGAGCACAGAAGATAGACATCGCCTGGCTGCAAGGTCTCTTCGCGCGGTGGGTCCACCTTCACACTTACGTCCGCGCCCATGGCGCGGGTGATCACGCTGCGGTAGGGGTGCGTGGTCGCCTCGGCTGGCGTGATCTCCTTGCTGTGCAGCTTCTCGTTCACCCAGGTGTGGTCGGTCGTGAGCTGCTCGATGCGCCCGCCTCGCAAGCGGTAGATGCGACTGTCGCCCACGCTGGCCATCACCACCCGTCCCGGCAAGAAGACTGCCGCCACCACCGTCGAACCCATCCCTTCCTGGGCGGCGTTGCGTTGTTGGGCGTGATAGATCTCGGCGTTGGCCTGCTGGATCGCCTCCACCAACGCCGACTTCGGGTCAGGTTGGCTGCTACTGTAATAGCCTTGCATCACCCGCTCGGCGGTCATCCGTGACGCCACCTCGCCGGCTGCGTGGCCGCCCATGCCGTCGGCCACGATCACCAACTCCCCGCGTTGTTGGCGCACGGCCGGCGGCACCTGGGCCAGTTCGGGGGTCCAGAAATAGTCCTCGTTGCCGGGGCGCACCCGGCCCGGGTGCGTACCGCCCTTGATCACGGGCTGCGGGCCGGCGGCTGCCGGCGCGGGTGAGCGCGCCGGCGTTGCCGGGCGGGGAGGGGTGGGATGAGAAGCGCTTGTCATGGCTTTCTCCTTGCGCGGGTCAAGATGATGGATAAGTTTGATAGGTCGAGGTCGATGGGTCGAGGCGGAATCTCAAGCCAGGTAGAGGGTCGAATTGCACTTTGTCTTGCGTGGCTGGAATGTGGCGCCATTGTCCGGCTTCCAGGATGACTTCGAGATCGGAGCCATCAGCGCCCCTGGTTGGCGTCAACAGCCACCCTGGTTCCGACGTCCAGGCGGGATTATCGGAAGTGCTACAAGGAGATGCACACCGCCCACCGCTCTCCTTTGCATAGTCGAACAATACCAACACGGGCTGCCAGTTCGGCGACTCATATAGCACTGCCACAGGACGCTCACGCCGCGGAGCAAACCCCTTCGGCAATGACCAGTTGCTACGGACAAAAGTGGATTGTTTGCCCCAATCGGGTTCGACGCGCGGACCACTCACCCTCAACTGGCCGCTGACGAGCAGTCTAACCGTCGATGGTGCAAGATCACACTGTCGTTGCTCGGCCTCATAACTCTGACAGAGTTGTTCGGCGTTGTCCTTGATAGCTTCCTGCGCTTTTGAATCGAGAACGACCGGAAAGCTCGTCAAGTCCTCCCATTGCAGCCGAGTTGGGGTCGCTGTGGGAGTCGGGGTGTGGGTTGGCGTCTGGGTGGGCGTCGATGTTGCGGTTGGGGCCGGGGTGAAGGTGGGTGTGTGCGTTGGCGTGGGCGTGGGGGTGAGCGGGGCGACCGTGCTGGTTGGGGGACGCGTCGTGGGCGTCGTTGACGGTGTAGCTGTTTGGATCGTGGCCTGCACCACTGGTGTGGCCGTCTGCTTCTGTGGCCGCGCTAGATTGCCCAATCCGCTGATCAGCAGGGCAAAGACCACCAGCCCAACGACGCCCCCCGCCAACAGCAGAGGCCAGTTGCGCCGGCCGTTGCCGCCCGCAGCCTTCGGCGCCGGCGCGATAGCAGCGCCGCCGCCATCGCCAATCGCCGCCACCACCGCCGTGATATTGTCGCGTCCGCCCGCCCGTCGCGCCTGCTCCACCAGCCGGGTCGCGGCCTGATCGGGGCTGCCCTCGCGTAGCAGGCGGGCGAGCTCGGCATCATTCACTTCGTTGGTCAGGCCATCCGAGCAGAGCAGGAAGCGGTCGCCCGCGGCCAACGGCAGCCAATCGGAGACGGTTGGGTTCAAGGTTGTCTCCAGGCCCAGGGCGCGGGTGAGCGAATGGCGGTAGGGGTGGTTGGCGGCCTCGGCCTCGGTGATCACGTTGGCCGCCACGCTCTCGGCCACCCAGGTGTGGTCAATGGTCAGCGGCTCCAGCTTGCCCGCGCGCAGCCGGTAAACTCGACTATCGCCGGCATGAGCGACGAGGTATTTGTCGCCAGCGATGACGAGCGCCACCACAGTGCTGCCCATGCCCGCCTTGCTCAGATCGTCCTCCCCCGCCGACTTGACGGCCGTGTTGGCCGCGGCCAGGGCGGCGCACAGGGCGGCGCGCCGGTCGGGCTGTGGGTCGGCATAGAAGCGGGCAAAAAGCGTGCGCACGGCAAGGGCGCTGGCCTCTTCGCCGGCGGCGCGTCCACCCATGCCGTCGGCCACCACCAGCAGCATCCCCTGGCCTGCCATCTGCGCTGGAGAGATGCCAAGTTGGTTGGGCAGGCCGTAGGCATCTTCATTGTGGTCGCGATGGCGGCCGACGTCGGTGCGACCGGCGCAATAGAAGGGGAGGTGGGGGAGAGGCGTCATGTCAGCTTTCTCTACTCTCAGGTGCGACGCACTTCTCAAAGTGCGTCGCACCCGAAAAAGGGTCTTGTCACTCAGTCTTCAGGGCAGGTCGCCCATGTTTGGGTCTCCATAAACCACACCAGCGGGCAGACCACCCAGCCGCTCTGCCCCTGGTACTCGGCCCGATACCACATAGAACTTTCCACGTCGTATCCTGAGGGTTTGTAGTCGGTTGGATCGCCCCCTTCCAAATTGTATATAGTGACTTCGGCCGAGCCATCCAATGGCAGCACGACCCTACCCGACTTTTGGTTTTTGGCGCTGAACAGATATGTCCATTGGCTTTGCCCCCACGGATCCTTCAAGATCGCCTTGCGGCCGGCGGCGGGCGTACTGGCAATGGGAACGGCAAGGGTCGAGGTGGGAGCAGGGCTGGCAACAGCAGGGGCAGAGGTGGGAGCGACAAGAGATTTTGTAGGCGCAGAAGTAGCGGCGGCGACCGGCGTGCGGGTGCGCGTGGGCGTGGGAGTCGGGGCCGGCTGACCCAGGCTGCGCCCGATCAAGCCTATCAAAAAGACCATGAACAGGCTAACGACGGCAAGGCCGAGCCAAAGCCGGCGATCGGCATAGTTGACCCCGGCCGCGGGTGCGGCCGGCGGAGCGACGGAGGCAGCGTCGCCGCCGTTCCTCGCCCGCCGCACGACCACCGCCGTGATGTTGTCGGCGCCGCCGGCCGCATTGGCTATCGCCACCAACCGTTCGGCCGCCGCCTGCGGTGACAAGGTCCGCACCATCTCGGCCATCGTGCGCTCGTCCACCAGGTTCGATAGCCCGTCACTGCACAGCAGCAGGGCGTCGTCCGGGCCAAGCGGCGTCTCGCCGCCGCCCACCTCGACCACTTCGGCGCCCCCCAACGAGCGAGAAAGGATATGGCGCTGGGGATGGTTGGCCGCCTCGGCCTCGGTCAGGGCGCCGGAGCGCAGCAACTCATTGACCACCGTGTGGTCGCTGGTCAGGGCGCGAATAGCAGTCGGGGTGATGAGATAGACGCGGCTATCGCCTACATAGGCCACCGAGGCCGCATTCTCGTGTACGATGACGGCCGCCAATGTCGTCGCCATCCCTGCCTGCCGGCTCTGCTGCGCTGCCGCCCACACCGCCCGGTTGGCCTCGTTCACCGCCTCGACCAGGGTCGGTGTTGCACCCCGGAAAGGCAGCCGGTAATAGGCCTCGTGCAGGCGGCGCACCGCCGTCAGGCTGGCCACCTCGCCTGCCTGTCTGCCGCCCACGCCGTCGGCCACTGCCGCCAACAGCCCGCGTCTGACCACCTCCGGCCACCCCAGCGCCTCAAGCGGAGTGGTGATGAAGCTGTCTTCGTTGTTCGAGCGTTGGCGGCCGGCGTCGCTCTTGGCGCCGATCAGGAAGTTGGACATAGAGGGTGACTCATTGGCTGCCCGCAAGCTTGATCGTGACCACACAATCCTTGTAGTTCTCTGTTCTGTCGACAACCCGCAGCAGGAGTTGATAGTCGCCTGCTGGCAGCTTGATCCTGGCATCGTTGGGATTCCAGATGCCCAGCGTCCCGTTTGTTACCGGCGCTGTCCACCTTTGACCCAGGTACTGATTCCAAACCGCCTCCCCAGGTCGCCTGTGAAAGAACTCATAGCGATTGAAGTTTGGCCCCCCAGCCGTCCCCTTGACCTCTAGCGCGCCGGCCACCACCTGGCCCTGGCGAGGCGAGGTGATCTGGGCGATCTGTGGGTCGGAGCAGACAGCAAGGGGCAGGCTGGCTGTGGGGGTCGGGTTTGGCCGAGTGGGAGTGATCGCGGTGGCGGCGCCGGTTGGGGCCAGGGTGCTGGTTGGGACAAGGGTGGCGGTCGGTTTGGCGGTGGGGGCGGCGCCAATCGTGCTCGTCGGTTCAAGAGAAGGGGAGATCTCCGGCCTCGGTGTGTCAGCGACGACGACAACGCTGGGCGATGGCGGCGGCGTAGGCGCCGGTTGCGGCCCAACTTGTTCCCAGGCCCACAGGCCGAGCACGATGCCGATCAGGACGGCGCCGATTGCCAGCACAGCCCGGAATCTTCCTCGGCTGGGTTGGGGCCGACCTCCGCCCGATTTTCCGCCCAGGGCATCCACAAATTCAGCAGCGGTGCGAAAACGCTCGGCCGGGTTCTTGGCCAGGCCGCGCAACAGCGCCGCTTCCACGTATGGTTCGAGTCTGGGATTGAGGCCGCGCGGGGAAGGCGGCGCCTGGCTGATATGTTGGTGCACCAATGCCAACGGTTCTTCAGCCTGGAACGGCAGGCGACCGGTCAGCATCTGGTAGGCCATCACTGCTAAAGCGTAGATGTCACTGGCCGCGCCCACTGCCGCGCCCTGGCACTGTTCCGGCGACATATACAGCAGCGTACCCGAGCGGTCGGGCTGGGCAGACGGCTGACCGCGCAACAGGGATTGGGCGATGCCGAAATCGCTCAGAACCGCGCGTTTGTGGTCGTGTGAAAAGAGGATGTTGCTGGGTTTGACATCGCGATGGATGATGCCGCGCGCATGAGCGTGGTCGAGCGCGGCTGCGATCTGGCGCAACACCGGTTCGGCCTGGCTCCAGGGCCACGGTTGCCCCTGTAACAACACCTCCAGCGTGCCGCCGGGCAGGTATTCCATGGCTACGAACGAATAGCCCTGTGCCTCGCCCACCCTCAGCACGCGGATGATATTGGCGTGCTGGAGACTGGCCGCCAGCTTGCCGCCCTCGCGAAACTGTTGCGCCGCCTGAGCGTCGCGTGGTTTCAACAGCACCTTCACCACGCAAGGCTGTCCGCTGCGCACATCCCGCGCCAGATAGACGGTGGCGGACATGCCCCGGCCCAAGGGACGATCGAGGTAGTAGTGATCCAGTTGTTTGCCGGTAAGGTCAGACATGGCGATAGGGCAGTGTGGCGCTAGAGAAGCGCAGCGAGCAGGGCGGTAAAGGCGGCGGCGCCAATGGCCAGAGCGCCACCGACCAACATCGCCGGCAACAAACCCTCGCACGCAACACCGGAAACCGCCGGCCGGACCGCGGGTGCGAATGCGGCGGGCGGTAGATAGCGGATGACGATGGCGCTGGCGTTGTCGCGGGCGCCCAGACGAACGGCGCGGCGGGTGAGCAGCGGCGCCGGGTCGCGCTGCCGCGGCCCGTCTATTAGCCTCCTCAACTCGGCGGCCGGCAGGCGGTCGCTCAGACCATCGCTGCACAACAGCAGTGCATCGCCTGCTTGTAGATGGAAGCGTCGCACATCCGGCGCGCCCGCTGCCCCCATGCCGGCATAGCGGGTGACGATGTTGCGATAGGGATGCGCTGCTGCCTCGGCCGGTGAGATGACTCGACCATCTACCAGCCGCTGCACCCAGGAATGGTCCTTCGTCAGGGCGTAGACGACATCCCCGCGCAGCAGATAGGCCCGGCTGTCGCCCATGTGGGCCACGGCTGCCTCACCCCCGCGGATAGCCAGAGCCACGACCGTCGAAGCCATGCCGCGCAACCCGGTGTAATGGGCGGCCAGCTCGCTCACCCGGCGATTGGCGGCCAGAACCGACGTCGCCAGTTCCTGCGTCAGGTCCGAAACCGGAAGGCGGAAGTAGGCGCCGAGGACGGTTTCGCCGGCGGCGCGGCTGGCGATCTCGCCGGCGCGCTGCCCGCCAAAGCCATCGGCCACCACAAAACAACCGCCCTTCGCCGACTGCCAGCGCGGGTCGCCCGGCGCATAGCCGCCCAGCCAGTCCTCGTTGTTGGGCCGCGGCCCTTGCGCCGAGTGATAACTGACCCACAAGTTGTTGGGGATGAGTTGTGTATTCGCTGTTGCCATACATCTCCCTCTGTTGATCGGTGATTGGTTGCCTGGCTTCTGGATGATCAGTCGACATCTCTCTGCGTCTCTGTGTCCCTGCGTCTCTGTGTCCCTGCGTCTCTGTGTCCCTGCGTCTCTGTGTCCCTGCGTCTCTGCGTCTCTCCATCTCTCCATCTCTCCATCTCTGCGTCTCTCCATCTCTCCATCTCTCCATCTCTGCGTCTCCCCCTCACCCTACGGCCCCCACGCCAACCGTTCTTCTTCCCAGGCGCCAAAGCCGCCGGGGACATCGATCAGCTTCTGGGCGTTGCTGCCGTCGATGCTCATCACCCAGATGCCCCAGCCGCCGCCGCGGTCGGACATGAAGGCGATGGCGCGTCCATCGGGCGAGAAGCTTGCGCCTGCATCCTGCGTCGGGCTGTTGGTCAGATTACGAGGGGCGCCGCCGCCTTCGGGGACGGCCCAGACATCCCAATTGCCCGTCGCCTTCGAGCTAAAGAGCACGGCGCCGCCGGCCTCATCCGTGGCGCGATCCTGTACATCCTGGGTCAGTTGCACGCCGGCGCCGCTGCCGTCGCTGTTGATCGTCCAGATGCCGCAGTTGCTGCCCGCGGCCCAATAATCGCAACCGCTGAAAGCGATGCGCCAGCTTTTCAGCCAGGTGGGGTAGGCGCCGAACACCTCAGTGTTGCCCACCATCAGCTTACCCGGCTCCTCGCGATGGGTCATGTCGCGCTGAATGTAAATACGCTGCCTTCCGTCGCCCTGCAAGGTGGACTGGAAGACAGCGCTATCGCCGGTACGCGACCAATGAGGGTAGGCGTCTTCAGGGTGAGCGCCAACCATGTTGTCGCGGCTGCCATCCAGGTTGATGGCAACCAGATTGTCCTTGCCGCCGCCCGTGCCGTTGAAGACTACGCGGCCGTCGGCGCGAATGTCGGGCTGGCGCGCATTGGCTGCTAACTGCCAAACGCCCTTCGTCCCTGCGTCCACCACCTGCACGGCATTGCCGCTGGTAAAGAGGATGTGACCGCTCAGAGTGGGAGGCTGTTGTGGGGACTGGACCGGTGCAACCGGCGCCGCCCCTTCACCGGTGGCTGGTTGGGCGGGGGAAGATGATGCTTCGCCGGCGCCGAGGTCGTCCACATAGATCACACCTTTCGCAGCACCCACCGGTTCGGCGTCGAGCACGAAGCTGGTGAACTTGAGCGGCGGGTCGAGCTGGCCGTTGTCCGGCCCGCTGACATGGCCCTGCGGCCACGGCAACGTGGTATCCAACGCCGCGGTCATCTGCTGCCAGCCGCTGTGCTGCACCCGGCCAAAAGTGAAGGCGCGCACCTCGCCGGCGGCGTCCTGCACCCAGCCGTTGAGAAAAGCCCCGGAACCATCACCATACACCCACAGGGTCAGGGCTTTGGCGCCAACGGGGATAGCGATGGGGACAGAGCGGGTGAAGACGACATAGTTCTTATCGACATTGGGGATGGCATAGGTCAGCTTGCCCGCCGTCGCGCTGCTGTGCTTCTGTTCGCCGCTGGCCGCGAACTCGCCGTAGGGCTCATTGCCTCGCCTCCAGACGCCGAATTGCTCGAAATCGAAGAACACACCTGCTGGCGGCGGCGCCACCGGTTTGGCCGGCTGAGACGGGGCTTGGGGCTGAGCAGGCCCCTCAGCGATGGGAACCTTGAGGGCCTCAGCATTCCCCGTCGCCACCTTATTGGAGATCCAGGCCGATCCACCGGCGCGGGCAACTTGCCACCAGTCATTGGCTGCTGTTCTACCTGTGGCGGTGAACTGCTGTCCGGCCGTGGCCCGGCCCACGATCGCATAGTTCTCGCCCGGCCCCACCCGCAGGTTGGCATTCGATTTGACCGTGACCAGAGCCTGGCTCGGCGTCGGCGTCGGCGTAGCGGTCGGTTCTGGCGAAGGAGTAGGCGTCGCCGTCGGTTTGGGGGGTGTTGGCACATCGGTGACAACCTCCAGGGCCAACGCCTCTGGCGGGGCCATGACCTTGTCGTTGGCAATCCAGGCCGTAATCCCGGCAACCGTGATCCGCCACCAGGTGTTGTCCTGCGTCCGGCCTGATACGGGCACCTGCTGGCCCTCCGGCACCGTGATCAGGACGGGATGAGCCTCGCCAGGGCCGGCATAGATCTGCGTTTCGGCATTGGTGGTTACCAATACTTCGCCCGGCAAGGTAGGTAATGGCGTCACGACTGTCTCGATCACAGGCGGGGTGGAGGTTGGCGGCGAAGGCGTCATCGTCGGCGGCGGCGTTTCTGTCGCGGTCGGTTGTTCGGTAACGACCACGGCGCCAGCGCTCGGCCCAGTTGTCGGGTTGTGGAACAGTCTGGAAAGCAGGACCGACAGGGCAACGACAGCAACCAGGACGACCAGGCCGCCAAGAATGAGCGGAAGAGGTTTGCGTGCAGGCGCGGCTGTACCGCCGGCAGGAGTCGGCGGGCGGGTTGGCGGCTGCGTCGCGCCGCGGCTCGAAGGCACAGGCGTAGCGCGACGGTTTCGCAACGCCTCGGCCATCTCGCTGCCGCTCTGGAAACGGTCTTCGGGCCGCTTGGCAATGGCCTTGAGGATGATGTTTTCGAGATAGGGTGGGATGGCGGGATTGATCTGGCGGGGCGGGACCGGCGGCTGGCTGACCGCCTGATAGATCGTTGCAAAGGGGGTGTCGGCCTTGAAAGGCACCTTACCCGTGAGCATCTGGTAGAGGATGATGCCCAGGCTGTAGATGTCGCTGCGGCCATCCACGCGTACGCCCTGGCCCTGTTCGGGCGACATATATTCAGGAGTGCCCATGGCTGAGCCGGTTTGGGTGAGGCGAGGGCCGGAGGCCATGGCCTGAGCGATGCCGAAGTCGGCCAGGAGGGGGCGACCATCCTCCTCGATCAGGATGTTGGTGGGCTTCATGTCGCGATGGACGATGCCTCGCCGATGGACATAGTCCAGGGCGTCGGCGATCTGCGCCGTCAGGCTAGCGGCCTGTTCCGGCGCCAGCGGGCCTTTGCTCAGAAGATCCCCCAGGGTGCCTGCAGGCACATAATCCATGACAATGTAGTGCTGGCCCTCGAAGGTGCCGGCATCGAGGATGGTCAGGATGTTGGGATGACGCAGGCCGCCGGCTGCCAGCGCCTCCAGGCGGAAGCGCTGTACGAACTGCGTGTCCTGGCTCATCCAGTCGGCCAGGACTTTGATGGCAACGTAGCGATTCAGATTTGTCTGGTAGCCACGGTAGACGGTGGCCATACCCCCGCGGCCGATGAGGTCGCGGATTTCGTACGGGCCGATGCGTTTGCCAATGAGTGTGTCCATGATTGGAGGTCGGGGATCAAAGATCGGAGGACGGATGAACGGCCGGGGTGAGAGGTCTGCTAGACCGGCAGATTACCGCTGACCAGCAAGTAGAAGGCGATGAGGGCCAGGACAATAATGACAACAGACAGCGAGACGAGCAAGACCGTGCGCCAGGGGGCCGAGGAAGGCGCGGGGGTGGGGGCGGGCGCCGGCGCCAGGCGAGGGTCGGGTGTGATGGGGTGGGCCAGCAACCCCAGGCTGGCGCGCAGCGCCTGGGCGAACTGAATGGCGTTTTGGTGGCGATGGCCGGGATCCAGGTGCATCGCCCGCTGGATGACGGCATCGACGGCTCTGGGCAGGGTGGGGTTGGTCTGAGAGGGCGGGCGGCATTGGCCGTTGATGATCTGAGCGCCAATTTCGGAGCGGCTGCCCTGGAAGGCTGGCTGGCCGGTCAGCAGTTCGTAGCAGGTCACACCCAGGGCATAGATATCGGTGCGAGAATCCAACTTGCCGGCGCGAACCTGTTCGGGGGCCATATAGCGCGGGGTGCCCAGCGGGATGCCCGGCAGGGTCAAGCGCGCCTCCCCCAGCACAAGGGCCAGACCGAAGTCGCAGAGCACGGCGCGGCGGCCATCGCGGCTAATCAGGATGTTGGAGGGCTTGAGGTCGCGATGCACGACCCCCC
This sequence comes from Caldilineales bacterium, assembly GCA_019695115.1. Lineage (GTDB taxonomy): Bacteria > Chloroflexota > Anaerolineae > J102 > J102 > SSF26. The sequence goes on from JAIBAP010000051.1 coordinate 43,208, forward strand.
GGCTGTGGGCGTGGTTCACAGCCAGGGCGATCTGATCCATGATCTGCGCCACAAAACGGACATCGAGCGGCCTCCCGTCCGCCAGCCACTTGTCGAGGGAGAGGCCATCGACATACTCCAACACCAGGTAGGGGATACCATCGATATCGCCAGCGGAGAAGACGCGATTGATGTACGGATGCTGGAGATGGTAAAGCGCCCGCGCCGAGCGCTTGAAGCGCCGGATGGCGTCGATGTCCTGACGCATCTCCGGGTTCATCATCTTGATGGCCACGTAGCGGCCATGTTTGGGGTCCCAGGCGCGAAAGACGCGCGCCATCCCGCCCTGGCCAGCCAGACCCTGGATCTGGTAACGGTCGATGGAGGAGGGGAAGGAAGGGGGAGTGGGCATGGAGTGTAAGATGAGGTGTTGGGCCGGCGCCAAACCCCTTCGAGGGTGGCTTGGTCGTCAGTGAGGTCTGATAAGGCGCGGCTCGACCGAACCGGTGAGCGGCAGCCATTGCACAGCCAAACGGTAGGGCTGAGTGCTGCGCCCAGCCCTAGGCGATGGATAGATGCGCAGTACATAGCTCCCGGACGGAAGATTGATCTGGATGGACTCCGGCGTCGTCCCGTCATTGGTCGATTGCGCCAGGTAATTCTGAGGAGAAGTAGCATCGTAGAGATAGAGATCGTAATCCGTGCCCGCGGGGAGATTGTCTAGATCCACCTTCAAGGTCGCGGCGCCGGCCAGCGCAACTTGATAGTAGTCTTCGGGATCGCCGTCGCATAAGGCGGCTTCGATCACTGAACCGTTGGCGAGGGGGCCAAATGCGCTGCTGGGACTATTGTTCGGCTCGTAACGCTGGCAAGGGCCGGGGGTCGGAGTTGCGGTCGGGGTGGGCGTCGTGGTCAGAGTCGGTGTCA